>JBEDID010000001.1:0-57949 GCA_041173745.1 Candidatus Parcubacteria bacterium
CTTTAAGGGTGGCTCTTTTTTAAAAACTACATCTCATCTACATCATCGAAGGTGTCGTAGTCGACGTCTTCGGCGTCTTCTTCTAGTTCTGAGTTTCCTTCATCATCATCATCCTCCTCTTCCTCGTCATCATCCTCCTTGGTTTCTTTGTCGCTTAAAAGTCCAAATCCTTCAATTCCGTCATCCTCATCTTCTTCGTCTAGTTCAACTTCGTCTAGTAAATCATCATCAAGTGATGCATCCTCACTGTCTTCTTCAGGGGTTTCTAATTCCTCTTCTTCATCAATTCGAATGTTCATCATAAATAATAAATTTGTTATGTATGTTTTGTACCAAAATTGCACACAAATGACAATCATTAGTAGTGCATTAGTCGCAGGATTCTACTTGGTTCGGCCGTAATGTGCAAGGCAGGTTATACCAACAGCAATCGCATCATACTCATCGTCAAGAGCGGTGGCCGGCGCGGATGGAATCAAACGTTTTACCATATCAATAACTCCTTTTTTATCACTCTTCCCGTAACCAGTTACTGCCACTTTAATTTCTTGCGGACCAAACTCATGAACGACACAGTTGTGAACCTGAGCGAGGTAAATAATAATACCGCGCGCTTGAGCAACCCCAATCGCAGTTTTTTGGTTTTTGTTAAAGAAGATGGTTTCGATGGCTAAAGTATTTGGAGCGTAGGTTGTTAGTAGGGAAGTAAAAGCTTCACCAATAACATGCAGGCGCTTGGGAAGCGAGTCTTGTTTATTAGTCTCGACACAACCAGAGTAGAGTATTTGCTCGGATCCGTTTTGGAGTTCTAAGACAGCTACTCCTAAGCGGTCATAACCAGGGTCGACACTAATTACCCGCATATTATTCAGGGGTGTCGGCGGTGGAATAGATGTTGGTAACATCCTCTAGTTCTTCCAATTTTTCAATAAAATCTGCCAACTTTTCCCCAGCCGCTTCATCGAGTTCTATGGGCATATTGGGAATATAAGCGTGGTCAACTTTTGTGAAAGCCCACATAGCTGAGTGCGGAGCACCAAGCTCTAAACCGGCTTTAGAAAAAACGTGTCGAATCAGTGGGGCAGTGCGGTTCATGTTGTCGGTCACTGCTTCAATTAAGAGTGCAACTCCGCCTGGACCGTAACCTTCAAACATAGCTTCCTCTAGCGCAGAGCTACCAGCGGCACTGCCTTTGGCGAGCGCGCGCTCGATGTTTTCTTTGGGCATAGAATCCTTCTTGGCTCGGTCTACTGCCGATAACACGCCAGCACTGGTAGTGTTGCCACCAGCTTTTTTGACTTCCATGGTAATTAACATTGAGTGCTTGGAAAAGACCTTACTTTTTTGCGCATCAGTAGCGCCTTTCTTGTGTTTAATTTTAGACCATTTGTTGTGACCAGACATAAATATTTATACTATTGTTTAAATAAAGTTTTGAATGTGACTATACGCCGCCGGACTCGCAACGCGCCCGCGCGGGGTGCGTTCGAGTAGACCGTGGCGTATTAGATAGGGTTCGATAACATCTTCGATAGTAGACATTTCTTCACCGGTGGCGGCAGCAATTGTGTTTAGTCCCACCGGACCACCTTTAAATTTGTGGATGATTGCTTCTAAAACAGATCGATCTGGTTTGTTGAGTCCAAGGTCATCAATCTCTAACAGGTTAAAAGTTTTGGTGACGATTTCTTCGGTGAGATTTCCGGCTTCTAGTTGTGCGAGGTCGCGACAACGTTTGAGTAGATAATTGGCGGTGCGGGGAGTCGCTCGACACCGCCGTGCGATACTGGCGAGAATTTCACTTGTGGTGACAACATTAAGGAGTTCGGCCGAACGTTTTAGGATGGTGGCGATTTCATCATCGGTATAAAATTCTAAACGAAAAGTTCCTCCAGAGAAACGTGAGCGCAACGGAGCCGAGAGTAGGGAAATTCGCGTAGTCGCAGCCACCATCGTGAACGGTGGCAGTTCGAGTTGGACGGTGCGCGCCGACGGACCTTTGCCAATAATGATATCGAGCACACCCGATTCCATAGCTGGATAAAGGACTTCCTCAATACTTTTAGATAGACGGTGAATTTCGTCGATAAAAAGCACATCACCCGGGGAGAGGTTGGTGAGAATGGCCGCCAAGTCGCCCACCCGCTCGATAGCGGGGCCTGAGGTAATTTTCATGTTGGTGCCAAGTGTTTTGGAGACCAAGTTGGCGAGCGTGGTTTTACCTAAGCCAGGCGGGCCATATAGAAGAATATGTTCAGCCGCGTGCCCGCGTTCTTTAGCAGCCGTCAGCAGGATGCGGAGGTTTTCCTTAATTTTAACTTGGCCGATATACTCCTCCCAAGTTTGCGGACGGAGAGTGCGGTCGAGGCCACTGGCGTCGTCGCGAGTGATTTGTTTAGTTTGAGACGGTTCAGACATAAAGCTAGTATAGCAAAATCAAAAAATACTGGTTAGTGGTTATAACCCTAGCTTGTGCTGTAATTATAAAAACCCTATCAATATACTATATCGATAAGGTTTGTTTGTTGGATTTAAACCAACTTTCGAGCCAATAAGAAGTCGGAGCTTCTTGAAAATCTAGGATTCCCAACTTCCGGTTGAGTAATCATTTCAACAACACCGGGTTTTTTGACGCTCAAGGTTATTGAATGAAGCATGTCACTATAAATAATATCTGACACTTCAACCATAGTGTTGAAGTGTCCCTGTTGTTTCATGAAATGATCATAACGAGTCATTAGAAAGAACAATATTTCGACTGTGACAAGCTTGTAGCCAAGTGCGGTTATTTCATCATAGATGTCTAAGAATGGGATTCTGCTAGAACGCGGTTTGTCAGAAAGTGAAATTATGTCACTTACTCGACCTGTCACCAGTTCGAATTTTTCGGCTACTTCAAACTTCGTCTCTACTAAAGTTAGAAGATTGAATGTTTTAACATCCACTAATCCTTTTGATAATAAATCAAAGAGGATAGCTCTAGTTTCTCCACCTGTTAGTTTATTGACCCAAATTTCGCCCAGTTTTTTAAAAGGTGTTGTTGTTGTCTTGGTTGTTTCAATCTTCACTGCAAGATTTGATTGCATTTCACTTCTCCTTTTTTGTTTAAGAACATAACGCCACACTCAAGGTTGAGTATCGCCAACAAAGTTCATGCGAGATGAAATCTGTGGGCGACACTTAAGGATGAAAGGCGAGTCGGGTATTGTAAGTCAGTTATCTATATATGTAAATAAGCACAAAAAAATCCCAGTAAGGGATAGGTGTTGACAAAAATTTAATCTATGCTAAGATAGTAATCAATCGATAGTTCACAACGTATCAGAAGATACGTTTCATTCTTTACAATTATTCCAGACGATAACTCTCTAAGCAACTTGGGTACGTTGCGAGGGCTTTGTGGCGCTCACCCTAGAGTGAGAGTGCGGCAAAATTTCTTAGCGCGGTATTCACTTTCAATGCGGAAGCCTTGCTTAGAGAGTTATATTCTGGAATGAACGGGCGACATCGAGACAGTAACATATTTTTTTATGTTGCAGTATTGACCATCAATCATTTAACTACTCGAATCTAAAAAAACTCAATCAATACAATCACTAATGAGACGAGCGTTTTGAGCCTTAATGCAGGACTTAAAACGCTCGTCTCATATAAAGATTAGTCGTTGCCGAGCGATTTCGGTAAAACCCCAAGAAAGGATGACGTCGATGAAAACATTTAACACGTCTGCACTGGTAACCGCAGACAGTCCGAAAGGACAGAGAGCTACTGAAATGTTCCGCGCTCAATACAACAAGGCTGGACTCGATGAAGATGGCGCGCAGAGACTCAACGAGCATCATGGCTTCTCTGCCTACCTGCTCGCAGGGATCAGCCGGTTCACGTCGATGCCGGACTACACGCTAGCCCGTTCGATCCTCGGCGCGGATTTCATCTCCGCCGACGAGATCACCACGGCCCGGGGCCTCGCTTACACCGAGGACCAGCTCATCGAGCTCGGGAAGAAGCTCCCGGATCAGGCGACCCTCGAAGCCATCCGCGACAATGGCATGATACTCGTGGCCGGTCCGCCGACCGCGATGACTATGCTCGATGTCCGGGCCGTCCATACCGACTTCTTCTACTCGAAGGGGCCGGAGCAGGACGACAGTGGATGGTACGACAAAGCGAACGAGAAGTTCGCCCGCACCGACAAGGTCGAAGCGCTGACATGGATCGCGTTCCGCAAGGAGCCGGTCGAGGGCTCGCTCAACAAGACCTGGTCGGATCAGCAGGCGCTCGTCGCCGAGCCGATGGTGGTCCCGAACGCCGCCGAGGCAACCTGGGCGCTGACGACCTACAAGGCCGTCCGCGACATCTATCTGCTCGAATCGCTCTACGTCCGCACGTCCAGTCTCGACTCGGGCGGTCTCCGTGTCGGCGTCGGCCGCTTCGTTGCCGGGGGTCTGTACGTCTACCGCTGGCACGATGGCGGCCGCGTCGGCCATCTGGGTGTGTCGGCTGGCAGGAAGTTCTGAACCTTGACCACTTGAGTCCTTTGAAATAGTCTCCCAGACTATTTCAACTCTTGAAACCTCGAGCTTCCGCGCGATTTTTTCGCTCGGAAGCTCTTTCTTTTTTCATACAAACAAAATATACTTTCCCTATCTTGCTACTGTAGTGTGGGTTACGGTTCACACTCGCGGGATATCTCACTTGGAGAATCGCCAGAGTGCTGTTGGTCTACGGATCACCGCAGAGCGCGAACAAGGATAGAGAGAACTTCTTGCCCGTTTCTAGTGGAGATGATTCTGCAAAGAATCTGCTCTCGTATAAAATTCAAGAAGGAAAGGACATAAACTTTTAACTAAGTAGCAAACCTTAATTTCTGGTGCCACGGACGGAAACGAGCAATATCTCGACTCGGACGGTAACCGTGTCAACGTCGGCAACTTCGATGCCAAGGGTCTGAACGTCAACAACTGGCACGATGGCAACCGCAACGACAATCTGGGTGTGTCGGCTGACAGGCAGTCATACCTCTATCTATAGGGAAACTCCCGCATCAAGCGGGAGTTTCCTTTAATTAATGGTCTTTCGTAGACTTAATCCAACCACCGAGCATTCGCCCAATTTCATCGAGGTTTGCTTCAATGAGTATGTACTTTTTGTCGTCAATCGCTTTTATGTCTTTCATAAGACGGACACACATGCGTAGAAAATTAAGTTTTATACTTGTCTTTTCCAATGTAGGAAGCTTATCAGCTTTCGATTGCTGACTTGCATAGAGAATACCTTCAAGTACTTCAATGAGGAGGCTTTCACATTTCTGCCACAGCGTGTACCGATCTTGCTTCGGAACTGATAATCGTAATTGATAAAACTCTTTGTACAGGTCGTATGTCTTCTTGAAAATTGGTATGTCTAAATCATTCATGTATGAAAATTTATAAGGAATTGTTCTAGCTAATAATTTCTCCACAGGCGTTATTTAAGGCATGGGAGATATTTAAATCCGACAAACGAAGTAAGTCCGACGTTATAGAGTTTGAAATGGATATTGAAAAACATATTTTTGAACTGTATCGGGATTTGAAAAATGGAACATACCAACACGGACCATATAAAGGATTCTGGATTCATGACCCGAAAGTACGACGTATACACAAAGCAACCGTGCGTGATCGAGTACTCCATCACGCCATTTTCCGTGCACTGAATCCCATTTTTGAGCCGACATTTATTCCAAACTCTTTTTCTTGTCGTATTGGTAAAGGGACTCATAAAGGAGTAGAGAAACTTAGAGAGATGATTCGAACAGAAAGTGGCAATAATACACGCCCATGCTTTGTATTGAAGTGTGATGTGAGGAAGTTTTTTGACTCCATTGATCACACCGCATTGCTCGAAATTCTTGCTCGAAAAATCAAAGATAAAAAAGTTATGTGCCTTATGCATGAGGTCGTTGGTAGTTTCGCTGCGACTCGTGCGAATCTTTTTGACCGAAAAGGTGTGCCAATCGGTAATCTCACATCACAAATCTTTGCCAATATCTACATGAATGAGTTTGACCAGTTTGTTAAACAAGATCTCAAGGTAAAACACTATGTACGCTACACTGATGACTTTGTCCTTATTTCTTCAGATAAGTCATATCTCGAAAAATTACTACCGTCGATGCGAGATTTTCTCAGAACAAAACTTTACCTTGAACTTCATCCAAAGAAAGTCACTCTCACAACACATCATCGTGGTATCGACTTTCTTGGGTACGTGATTTTGCCTGAACACATTAAGATGCGAAGCAAAACCAAGAAAAGAATCCCGAGAAAATTACGTGAGAGCGTAGAACTTTACAAGAATGGTGTAATCAGTGAGTTGACGCTCAAGTCCACACTGCAATCGTATGTGGGCGTTATTTCTCATGCTGATGCTTATGAATTTGGTGTAGAAACAAGAAATAATTTCTGGTTTTGGTTGAATGAATAAAAATCTAACTTTTAGGACAGAGACCTTCTTTAATTACTTAATCTATTCAAATATTTTATCTACACCACGTGAGATAAAAAATCATCCTCACTAACTTCAGGAGTAGGGTTGGGGGCTGGCGGTAAACCGGTTGGTGTTTGAGCGGCAGCGGCTGCGATGTAAGGGAGTTCAATTACACGCTCTAGTTCTTTAAGTGAAGTTAAGCCTTTGATAATTTTTTCGATACCATCTTCAATCATGGTGGGGATGCCTTGGGGTTTAGCGGCTTCAGCAATGATGTGTTCACGCGGATCACGGATAACTACCTCTTCGACTGCTTCATCCATTACTACACCTTCAAAAATACCGGTTCGTCCTTTGAATCCCGTGCCCGCACATTTGACGCAGCCGGTCGGGCGGTAAATATTAAGCGGGTCAGGAATTGGAAAAGGATGAGGGTGACTACCCATAACATAAGTAATAAGTTGTTTTTCTTCGGGTGATGGCTGATAAGCTATTTTACAATCAGTGCACAAGAGGCGAACCAGACGTTGGCCAATGATGATGTTAATGGAACTGCCCATAATCCGCGGGTCGACTCCCAGATCCATCAAACGCACAAAGCCTGCCACCGCACTATTGGTGTGCAAGGTACTGAATACCAAGTGTCCAGTTTGGGCGGCGTGAATGGCGGTCTCAGCCACTTCAGCATCACGAATTTCTCCGACCATAATAATGTCAGGGTCTTGTCGGAGAATGGCGCGCAAACCAGAGGCAAAAGTGTAGTCGTCACCAGTTTGGGTTTGGACGATACCATCAAGTTTGTATTCCACTGGATTTTCAATCGTGATTATTTTTACTCCCTCAGAGTGAGTTTCTTTAAGGAAGGCGTAAAGAGCCGTAGTTTTTCCGGAGCCAGTTGGACCGGTGGTGATAATCAAACCGTTGGGCTTTTTGAGTTCAAGCTTCATCGCTGCTTCCATATAAGGATTGAGATTTATCTTGTCCATACTGAAACTAGCTGCGGTAGGATCTAAGAGTCGCATTACGATTGATTCGCCGAGCGCACCAGGAATCACTGAAGAACGAACTTCAATTTGTCGGTCGCCAATATCAAATGTCATACGTCCGTCTTGAGCTTCGGCTTTGGAGTTGAGAATCATGCCTGAGAGTAATTTCAAGCGCGACATTAAACGACTGAAGATATATTTATCTAGATCAGCAATATCATTCAAAACACCATCGAATCGATAGCGCAGTCGGATTACGGTTTCTTCCGGTTCGATGTGAATGTCAGAGGCTCTTAAGGCTAGTCCACCAGCAAAGATAAGTTCTAAAGTTTCAGAAATACGCCGGCTATTGTTGATGGTACTGATTTCGTTAAGGATGACAGCCACATCTTCCTTTTTAGAAATACGCCCAGTTAGTTTGATGATATCAGCAGCACTGATTTCAAACACTCCTCTTTTTTCGGCAGATGAATCAGTGATGTCTTGGTAGCGTTTCCAGGCATAATTGAGACTGGCGGTTGAGCACATGAAAAGATTGATAGTGTAGTTGCGCTTTTGTAGTTCTTCCAACAAAGCTTGAAGTTTGGGGCTGTTGGGATTTTTGGTGCCAATTGAGAGGGTGTGGCGGTTGATTTCGTAGCCGACCATTTCAGCCGCGCGGGCTTTTTCTTCTGGAATGGCGGTTAAAGCTTCTGGGTTGATACTTAAACCTTGGAGATTAACGTAATCGAATCCTAATTGTGGTGCGTTCATTTGAATTGAACGTTCTTCTTCACGATTATGTAAATCGCTAATCCTTGCGTTTGAGTATTTATCATCAAAAGTAACCATATAGCAATATCATATCACGAGTAGTTTTGGTGATTGGTTATTTACTAGCGCCCTAGGGATTGGTATAGTCACAGATATGAAAACTATTTATCAAGTCGCCAAACCAGCCGATTTCACTGTCATTATTTCTGACCTACTACAGTGGTCTGAAAATAACCCCGCTATTAATTTAGTACTCGCTCTTAAGGGAGATTTAGGGGCCGGTAAAACCACTTTTACTCAAGAGTTCGCGCGCGTTTTGGGGGTGACTGAAACAGTTAATAGTCCGACTTTTACAATTATAAAACAGTACGAATTGTCCCATCCTCAATTTGATACTCTGGTACATATGGACGCTTACCGGCTGGAGTCACAGCAGGAAGTTGGTCCACTACGTTTAGAAGAATTATTCTCCCAGCCTCGTACTGTCGTGTGTGTAGAGTGGCCAGAAATTATAATCGATAGTATTCCTGAGACAGCCGTATGGCTTGAGTTTGAAACTGTAGAAGATGAAGCTAGAACTGTAACAGTAAAAATGGGGGCAGAGGATAGTGTCACTATCTAAAAAATCGTATACTAGCGTATGTCTAAAACAACCACTCCCACTTTAGTTTTACTCGACTCACACGCCATCTTGCACCGCGCTTATCACGCCCTGCCGGATTTTTCTTCACCAACCGGCGAACCGACTGGTGCTCTGTATGGAGTAGTAACGATGCTGCTGCGGATTATTGAAG
Organism: Candidatus Parcubacteria bacterium; assembly: GCA_041173745.1. Classification (GTDB taxonomy): domain Bacteria; phylum Patescibacteriota; class Minisyncoccia; order Phycocordibacterales; family UBA918; genus OLB19. The sequence goes on from JBEDID010000001.1 coordinate 9,005, forward strand.
AGTTTAAGCCGGAGTATATCGCAGCTTGTTTTGATTTACCGGAACCAACTTATCGACATGAGGCGTTTGATGGTTATAAGTCCGGGCGCTCCAAAACTGACGATGCTTTGGTGCAACAAATAATTCGCTCGCGGGATATTTTTAAAGTGTTTGGCATCCCGATTTTTGAACGTCCTGGCTTTGAGGCTGACGACCTCTTGGGCACCATTGCGCATCTCACTGCCGACAATAAAGATTTGCGCGTGGTGATAGCCTCTGGCGATATGGACACGATGCAGTGTGTTGATAAAAAACGCGTGCAGGTCTTTACTTTAAAAAAGGGTATTAAAGATACAATTACCTACGACGAGCAAGCGGTGAAAGATCGTTATGGTTTTGGGCCGAAATTAGTGCCAGATTATAAAGGCTTGCGCGGTGACCCATCCGACAATATTCCGGGTATTGCCGGCATCGGTGAAAAAACGGCCACGACGCTGATTATGACTTTCGGTTCCATCGAAAAGATTTATAAAAAATTAGAGAATGACGAACAAGCATTTTTGGATGCGGGCATTAAACCGCGGATTATTAATTTACTGAAAGAAGGCAAAGAAGAAGCTGAATTTTCAAAAATGTTGGCCACTATTAGGATTGATGCGATTGATACTTTTGATGTTAGTACAACAGAATGGAAAGCTCAGGCTGATACCGATGAGATCATTAAACTCTTTAGTGAGCTAGGTTTCCGCACTGTCACTGACCGGGTAAAAAAGTTATTTGATATTACTTTGGTTGATGACGCGGCGATTGCTGAAAGTATTCCCGAGCATGAACTACAAGAGGCAAGTATTTTACTTTGGTTATTAGAAAGTGAACGCACCAACGCCACCTATATCGACATCATTGAATACGGCCGGTCATTTCTAGCAGCTAACACTTGGGCCGAAACTGTCAAAGCTTTGCAGCATAAAGTTAAAGCAGCGGGATTGTGGAAGATTTACGAAGAGATTGAATTTCCACTGATTAAAGTTGTGGCAGCGATGAAGCAACAGGGGATTACACTAGATGTAGATTATCTTAAAACTCTATCGGTGCAGTTTCACCAAGAGTTGGAGACTTTGGAGAAAACTATTTACCAACAAGCGGGCGTTGAGTTTAATCTTAATTCACCCAAACAATTAGGTGAAATATTGTTTGACACATTGGGACTCAAGCCTAAAAATGCTAAAAAAACTGCTGGCGGACAACGCTCTACTAAAGAATCCGAGTTGGAAAAACTGCAAGATGAACATCCAATTATTGGAGAGATTTTGCGCTATCGTGAACTACAAAAATTAGTTTCAACTTACGTCGATAATTTACCTGGCCAAGTTGGAACAGACGGAAAATTACATTCTACCTTTTTACAAACCGGCACTACCACAGGTCGCATGGCGAGTCGTGATCCAAACGTGCAAAACATTCCCGCTCGCACCAATGAAGGCAAAGCGATTCGTAAAGCCTTTGTGGCTGATGCTGGCTACACCTTAGTAGCAATTGATTACTCGCAAATCGAACTACGCATTGCTGCGCTCCTTTCAGGTGACGAAACCATGATAGAGATATTTAAAGCTGGTGGAGACGTGCACGCTGGTGTCGCCTCGCGTGTATTTGGAGTGAAAGAAAACGAAGTAACAGACAATATGCGCCGGCAAGCTAAAGTTATTAACTTCGGTATTCTCTACGGCATGGGGGTAAATGCTTTGCGTCAAAATTTGGGTGAAGATACCACTCGAGCCGCCGCCCAAGAATTCCTTAATGCCTACTTTAATACTTTTACCAGATTGGCAGAATATTTAGAAGGAATTAAAAGTTTCGCGCGTGAACACGGTTACACCGAAACCGTCTTCGGCCGCCGCCGACATTTTCCTGGTATTACTTCTAGTGTGCCGTTTATTCGCGCTCAAGCCGAACGTATGGCGATTAATGCACCAGTTCAAGGTACTTCCGCTGATATTATCCGCTTGGCCATGGTGAAGATTTTTGATTATATAAAAAGTCATGAATTGGAAGCCGACGCGCGTATGTTGCTTCAAGTGCACGATGAACTTATCTTTGAAATTAAGACTGAAAAGGTTAAGTCAATCGTACCAACTCTATTAGAAATTATGACGACAGTGTTAGACGAAAAACAATCCAACGGAGTGCCGATTCGAGCTGAAATAAAGCTGGGTCATAATTGGGAAGGGTTAAAACCAATAACCTTAGCTGAAGTAAAACAAAAATAATATTTTATGTATGTAGTATTTTATGGTTCTGATAGAGGCCGAGTGCGAGATGCCGCGACGCAGTATATTGATGCCAATATGCCCGCCGATGCTACGCTTACTACCCTCGAAGCGAGTGCCTTTCAAATCGGGCAAGTCGCAGATGCACTCGGCGCTAACTCTTTGTTTGGTGGTAGTGAGTGGTTTGTGCTCGATACACCGTCTGACAATCCAGACTTTACCGAAGCGGTGAAAGATTCACTCAAAGAAATGTCGGAGTCAGAAAATACTTTTGTAATTTTGGAAGGAGCTTTGTTAGCTCCAGCGAAAAAAGTTTATAGTAAATATACTGCGGAAATAAATGAGTTTACCGCCGAAAAATCCGTCCGCTACAACGCCTTCACCTTAGCCGAGGCCTTAGCCGAAAAGGATAAGCGCCGACTGTGGGTGTTGCTGCAAGAAGCGCGCTTAGAAGGTTTGCGTGATGAAGAAATTATCGGAATGTTATGGTGGCAATTAAAAGCTTTACGTTTAGCAAAGCTGACCAATTCCGCCGACGAAGCCGGTATGAAAGATTTCCCCTACAACAAAGCCAAACGCGCACTGTCTAAATTCTCTAGTGGGGAAGTGGAGAAATTATCTCAAACATTACTGGAGTTGTATCATGATGGTCATGCCGGAGTAAGTGATATGGATGTGCGGTTGGAGGAGTGGGTGTTGGGGGTGTAGAAAAATAAAAACCAACATTCAAAATGTTGGTTTTTATTTACCTGTCTATCTTAAAACTCCAAATTTATTGAAAGTCTTTGACTGAATGGTGACTACTTCATTGATACGTGTAGTGATAAATCAAGGGCTTTTGCAATACGTTGTAGTGTCTGCAGGGAAGGGTTGCTTTCCCCGCGTTCTAGGCGAGAAATGACAGGTTGACGACTTCCGGCCGCTTCAGCTAATTGAGACTGTGACCAGCCGAGTTCAAGACGCCGGCCGATAATTGTTTTGACTACTTCATATTCGGGACTAAGCGCTTCATATTCAGCTTTAATAACTGGGTTCTCGAGTGCCTTAGTTTTAAATTGTTTGAAGGTAGTTGTCATAAATCAAATATAACTTATAAGTTATATTATTGCAAGTTTTGTTTAGCTGAAATTGCTCTCTTTAATTCCTTGTTTAAGGTCTTTTGTGTTTTCTTGATACAAGCATGAAGCAATACCGCTTTTCTTCTATGGAAACAATAAAATATTCTGATTTCTCTTGTGCCCCGTACGCGCAGTTCTAAAAGACCGTTGGTCATATGTCGGCTGTGTGGTAGTCCAAGATTATTACCAAATTCTTCAAGTAACTCGATAGTTCGAATAGTCTTAGCAATTTCTTTTTCAGTTAATGTAGAAAGAAATACTTCAACCGAATCGAGTAAGTCAATTTGCATGAGGTCAGTATATCAAAATAAAAAACCAAGCTTGTGCTGACAAAGTTTATTACTGGAGATTATAAAAATTGGCTAGAAACATAACGTGTTTGTCGTCACGAGTCACTAAGTATAATTATTCACTTCGTTCCAATTCTACTAAGTGTCTCAGTTTTCAATTTGAAGTGTGTTGTCCTCCAGGGGTCTCTGTCTCTACGAGACCAGTATCCCAATTGGATAGTTTAGTTCACTTCGTTCCTAAACTACCTCAATCGGGCTTCGAGCCCTGACGGACAGTCTCCCAGACTGTCCTGAGGGCGGACAAAGAAAAAACCCGTAAGGGTTTTTTGTTTGTCCGCCCTCCAGGGCTCGAACCTGGGACCATCTCCTTAAAAGGGAGCCGCTCTACCATCTGAGCTAAGGGCGGATATCTTTGATTGTCTTTACTATATTCGCCATCGCCTTAATTAAGGGGTAAGTAGTGCGGGCACTACTTACGCTACCTTTCTGAGCTAAGGGCGGATATATTTGATTTACTAATGCAAAGTGGAAAAACTATACCATGTTTGATTTCAAAATCAAATGTTGCTCGCTATTTTAATTACTATTTGCTAACCTTGGCACATGAAATATCTCATTTTAGAAAATATTCGCAGTGCTCATAACGTGGGATCTATTTTTCGGACGGCCGATGGAGCGGGGGTGTCTAAGATATTTTTGATTGGTTATACGCCAGATCCACTTGATCGCTTCGGTCGGGTGCAGCCGGAAATAAAAAAGACTTCACTCGGAGCTAGTGCTGAAATTGCTTGGGAACATCGTGCCACTGCCGCCGAAGTGATTGTTGAATTAAAGGCGCTGGGAGTACAGATAGTGGCTGTGGAGCAAGCTCCAGCTTCAATTATGCTACAAGCACTGATTGTTCCAACTGCAGTCGCTTATATCTTTGGTAATGAGGTGGAGGGGGTGAGTCTAGACACTTTAGCCTTGGCTGATGTAACAGTGGAAATTCCTATGCTTGGCATCAAAGAGTCGCTTAACGTATCGGTGGCGACTGGTATCGTCTTGTACCACGCTCTAGTGGTTGATTAGTCTAAAGTAATTTGGGAGAGCAGTTCTTTCACAACAGTAGCATCGCTCCAAGGCTCCTTGGTGTCATTTGGTCCCATGATGTAGGGGTCAGTGCCTTTGCCTGAAATTAAGACGCAACCACCTGGAACCGCCAGTGCTAGCGCTTTTTTGATAGCTTCTCGTCTATCCATAATAATTTCTACAGGCGCAATATGACTCATCCCATTGCGCATTTCAGTCACGATTTTAAGTGGGTCTTCATCATAGGGGTCTTCATTAGTGAGAATGATTTGATTGCAGTAGCGTTCAGCAATGGCGCCCATTTCTGGTCGCTTCCAAGTGTCGCGTCCGCCGCCAGTGTTGCCTAAAACACAAACCTTGTGTCGGTTAGGAAAGGCCTCGTATAATTTAGTGAGCGAGTCAGGGGTGTGGGCATAATCAACAACCGCTGTTACTTTCTTAGGTGCAGTAGCAGGTGATTCAAAGTGTTCCACTCGGCCTTTAAGCGGCGGCAGGTTACGTAAGCAGTCTTGAATAGTTTGAAGCGAAACGCCTAAAGCACGACTAATAGTGATGGCGGCTAAAGTGTTATAGACATTGAAGAGTCCAACCAAAGGAACTCGAATTGTGATGTTGTTAAGAACTAAACTCACACTGTCCTTGTGGAGCGTGTAGAGATTTAAATCATTCAGTGAGTAGGGAAGTTCATGTTCAACCGCTGGATTTAAAAAATCCTTTCCGTGTTCGTCATCAATATTAGTCACGATGTAACGAGGTCGTTTTGGTGAAGCTGCTACCGCCGCGGCAAGTGTTAATTTGGCCGCTTTGTACTTTTCAAACGAACCGTGTGATTCGATATGTTCGGGCGTAAGGTTGGTAAAAACTAATGCATCCAAGTCGATGTACTTATGACGAAATTGTCGCGCACCTTCGGAAGTCATTTCTACCACCGCGTGAGTACAACCAGCGTCTACCGCTTCCCGTAAAAACTTCTGCACAAAAAACCGTCCCGGCATTGTCATTTTGTACATGTTTGGTTCAGTGTGTCCGTCAATTGAAAATTGGATAGTAGAAAGTGAAGCGACTTTCATTCCGCCGGCTCGTAGTATATGAGCAATTAGTTCGGTGGTAGAGGATTTGCCTTTGGTACCAGTCACCGCAATGATAACTAGGTTTCTGGCTGGATGACGATATTTTACCGCTCCCCAGTAGGCAAGTAGTTGGTGATAATAAGGTTGGAAGAGAGTAAAAACCGACTTCGGAATAATCCGTTTAATCTTTTGTCTTGTTAAATCCATGATGTAAGTATATGACGCTTTAATATTAGTTGCACGTCGGTTATTTTATTTGTTTGAGAGCTTGAGTGACGAGTGAATTCACTGTCATCGTATCGTCGGTAAAATTTAGGATGACTTCACGCGCTGTATTCATGTCGTAACCAAGAGAAACTAAAGCGTCGATGGCATCGGTCTGGATTTGGTTAGTGGCGTTAGTAGAGACGCTGCTGGTCATCGGTAAGGAGTCAATTTTTTTCTGTAAATACTGCACAATATTTTCACTAGTCTTTTTACCAATCCCAGATAATTTATGTAGATATACGCCATCGCGTTTTTGAGTGGCTTCGATGAGTAGGGTAGGAGTAGCGAGGCACATTATGCCTAAGGCTGACTTAGGACCGACTTTTGGAATGCCGAGTAATAGTTCAAACATTTCTAATTCGGTGTGGTGAGGAAAGCCGTATAAGTCTAGGGCAGTTTCTCGGACTGCTAAATAGGTGTGTAAGGTGACGGTAGTATTAAGGCGGAATTGGTTGGTGAGAGTGGGGCAGCCGACGAGGTATCCGACCCCATGTACATCAACCACAATTGAATTATCTCCAATGTAAGTAATTTCTCCAGTTAGGGTACGAATCATACGTGTATTGTACGTGAGAGAACCATACTCGCAAGGGCTTGCCTTTTTGGGACTCCTGCGGTACAGTACTCTCACTTTATTGAAGTATATATATGCCAATTACAAAAGGAGCAGAAAAAGCCTATCGTCAATCAGAGCGCAAGCGCGTGTTTAACATTCGTCGCAAGGGCACAATGAAAGACGCTGAAAAGGCAGTCCAAAAAGCCATCACTGGTGGCGACCCCGTTAAAGCAAAAGAGCTTTTACCAACTGCTTACAAAGCAATTGATAAAGCTGCTAAGCGTGGAGTTATTAAAAGTAACACCGCCGATCGCAAGAAGTCACGATTGACCGCTCGCGTCAAAGCCGCTAAGTAAATAAAAAACCGCCTTCGGGCGGTTTTTTTTATTGTTTAACTTTAATCACTAGCCAAAACTTTAATTGCTTCAGAGATTTGTTGGTCACGCTCTTGGGCAGGCAGGTTCTGACATTGATGAATGTGTTGCAGGACATACTGCTCACTAGTGCGCTTAAGGGCAGAGCGGGCGGCTTTGATTTGAGAAATAAAAGCTTTGCAGTCCTTCACCTCATCTTTCTCTAAGGCTAAGCGCAACGCACGTACCTGTCCTTCAGCGCGACTAAGGCGATCGAGTAAAGCTTTGTTATCAGAATTATTCATAAGATTTAAATTAAGGGCTACTAAATTTTACTATAAAAGAAAAAGAAAAAGGGTAGAGGAGTTTACAATATATACCCTATAGGGTATATTAACACACATGATATCGATGACAAGTAAGCGGGGTAAACTGCTTATCACAGTGGCATTAGGAATAATCGTATCGGTTAGTGCCTTCAGTGTTTTTACCAATGAAGTTGAAGTGGCGATGGGACAAGATGTTGAAAAGCAATTAACAAATAAAATTTATCTCAGTACCAGCACGCTCCCTGTCTTGGTATCGGGGGTTGTTGAAGCGGCTGACAGTGCGACTATTTATGCTGAAACAGCAGGAGTGATTACTGTATTACCACTGCGCGAAGGGGCACTGGTGACAACCGGACAAGTACTTAGTCGGCAGGCGACACCAGTGGCCAATGCGCATGTACAACTAGCTCAAGCTGAGTTGGGTTTGGTGAAGTTGCAACAAGCACAAAGTGTTGAGTTGAATAATTTGAGTGCAAAACAAGCGACTGTTCGTACCTACTCCGCGCAAGAAATTGCGACTTTGCGTACAGTCAGTAATGATAAACGAGTAACAGAAGCTAAAGCCGCACTTTTAAAAACTATTGAACAGAATCTTCTAACGACAGTAACGGCAATTGATTATGTTAATAATAATCGTCCTTTATTTTCGGCTACTGGTCTGCGTGTTTATGATTCTGTTGTAAAAGATTTGTACGGAACTTCCCCTAAATATTTCATCGGTGGAGTACAGCATACGATTACTAATTCGGCTGACATACTGCCATTACTAACTGAGTTGAAAAATAATCCCTCAGCTTCGGTTACTGAAGTACAAACTTTAGCCGCACTAACAGCGCAACAGTTGAACGCTGTCTCATATTTATTTACGACTGCTGAATCAGATGTATTTGATCGGGGTTCAAGTTTTATGACACCGGCTCTTCAGACTGAATATTTAAATCAAAGAACAGCAGTGTTGGCGGCGGCTCAAATAATGCAAGTTAATCAAGCTACTACGGAACAAGTAATTGACAGAACACTAGAGGAGGCTGTCGCACAAAATACAACAGTCTCAGTGACAGATTTAGACGAGCAGTTAGCTGCTACGCAGAATCAGTACGCAGTTAAAATTGCAAACCAATCTGAATTAGTCAGTGGGGCAGCCATCGCTGTTGCTGCCGCTGAACAATCACTTGGGGTAGTGACGTCTCCCTTTAGTGGAATTGTTTCAAAAGTGTATGCGCATGTCGGTGAGTATGTAACACCGGGAACACCTTTGTTTACCTTGGTTGGAACTGGTGCTCGCGAACTTCGCGTTTCAGTACCAGCTTACTTATTACCGAGTGTCTCCATCGGTCAATCTTTTTCTGTCGATGGAGAAGCACAAGGGTTTGTTAATCGGTTTAGTGCCGTGAGTGAAGGTGGTAGTGGTGAGGTGATAATTACTCTTACGTCTGACGCAGACATGACTGTTGGAGCTAGTGTGATTGGTTATTTGGAATTAGTTTGTGATAAAAATATTTATCAAGTTCCACGAACCTATATTCACTTTACTAATAATGGTCCACAGTTGGTGTACGCAAGTGGAGTCAAAAGTGCTGTAGAAATTATCTACGATTCTGGAGCTGAACTATATATCCAAGTAGTCGACTTTAAATCAGAGTCATTAAAATCGGTTACTAGTATTTCATTCTAATATGTCAGTTCACGAAATTAACTTAGCTGGACGGATTAGTCACTTCTTTGCAGTCAATCGTCCGCTGTCAGTTTTACTATTGCTTGTTTCCTTGGTATTTGGTTTAGTGTCATTTTTTGTTACCCCCAAACAATATAATCCTGAGATAGTGCGCCCAGCCTTTGCTGTGTCTCTGACATATCAAGGAGCTACAGTTGACGAATCTATCAATCGTGTTGTTTATGAACTGGTTGAAAAGATAGATACTGTACCGGGTGTGGATGATGTTTATACGGAAGTGCATGACGGAGCACGAATCAACACGACGGTAATTTTCGAAGTGGGTTACGATGCAACTAAAGCCAAACTTGATTTATTAACGCAACTTAATCAGCATAGTTATTTAGCTAACGGAAATATTGCAACTCCACAAATAATTGAAATTAATCCTGAAACCATTCCGGTTTTACAATTGGCATTTGGTTCAGCTGACTTATCAATTTCTGAATTAAGACAGTTGGTCACTAGACTATCGCAACGTTTAGGACAGGTGCCAGATGTGAGTGAGATGCAAGTTTATGGTGGTTATCAGGCGGCGTTAGTGGTGGAGGTTAATCCCGATTTACTACAAACTAATCAGCTTTCTTTTGCGGACGTGCAACAAACTTTGCAGCAGAGTCAGGAGCGGGTGGTGACAACCGGTTTACATAATCAACCTTACACAATTGATTTAGTGTTTGACGGGGTAGCTGATTCAGCTGAGGCTATCGGCAACTTAGTGGTGCGCGAAGGAGTGCAGATTCGGGATGTGGCAAAAGTTTATGAAGGAGTGCTTGGTGCTCGGTCTTATGTTTTTTATCAGGATAAAGCAGAGTCAGGGGAAGTGGTTTTACTCTCAGTGGCGAAGGTTGAAGGTTCGAGTGCGCCGGTAGTAACCAAAGCCTTCTTAAAAACTTTGTCAGAAATTAATGCTGAACCAGAATTTTCTGGATTGCAATATAAAGTAATTGGTAACGATGGAGCAACAGCTGAAACAGAAATTTTAGGTTTAACTAAAAATCTTATTAGTTCGATTTTGATTGTGGCAGTTGTGCTTTTGCTGTTTCTTTCAATGCGCGCGGCGGCAGTAGTGTTGGTGGCAATTCCTGTGACGTTATTGGTAGTGTTTGGTTTAGGTTTTTTGTTTCATCAAACAATTAACCGGATTACATTGTTCGCCCTTATTTTGTCGCTCGGCTTGTTAGTTGATTCGGCGATTGTGGCGGTAGAAAATATGTACGCTCACTTAAGACGTTATCACGCCGAGCCGACTGCCGCGACCAGAGAGCGAGTAATCGCCGGAGCAATTGATGAAATTGGTGTAGGATTATTACTTTCAATGTTGACCTCAGTCATCGTCTTTCTACCGATGAATTATATTACTGGAATGATGGGTCCATACATGGGTCCGATTGCTTTCTTTGTACCGGCCGCACTGATGGTGTCGTTCTTAGTAGCGATTGTGGTAACGCCTTTCGTGGCCAATCATTTACTACGTGTAGATGAAATACCAAATCGGTTCACCGTTTTATTTTCTAGAGTTATGGAAAGTGTGACCAAAGTTTATGTAAAACTTTTGCGGGTAATTTTATATAATCCCATCTTGCAAAAACGTTTATTGCTTTCAGCAGTTGGAGTATTCCTACTAACGTTGCTACTACCATTGTTCGGCTTAGTGCATTTTCAAATGTTGCCTAAGGCTGATCGTGACCAGTTTTATGTGTACGTTGATTTACCGGTAGGAACAGACAGGGAAGAGACTAAACGAGTGACGAGCGAAGTGGCGACTATTTTGTTGGCTGATGCTGATGTGCGAAATGCGCAGCAATTTATTGCTACACCTCCGATTCTTGATTTTAACGGCATGTTCAAAGGGGCTCAAAATCGGAGTGCCGCGCAGCAAGCGACCATTCGGGTAAATCTTACTCCCGCTGGCGAACGTAAGCGAAGTTCTACTGATGTGGTTGATTCAGTTCGTCATGCTGTGACAGATAAATTGCCAGCTGTTGTGTCGGCCGTGCGTTATTTAGAAGAACCACCTGGTCCACCTGTCCGAGCGACGTTTGTGGCTAAAGTTGCAACGGCTGACGCTACTAAACAACGTGAGCTGGCCGCTGCCTTAGAATCATTTATTACTAAGGTGCCAGGAGTAGTCGATACTTACGTGAGTGACGAAGCTCAAGTAGGCCGAGTGCGTTATAACTTTGATTACGCTGCTGCCGAGAAACTCGGGGTCTCTCCCAAGGCAGTGTCAGATATGGTGCAAGCTTTGGGTGGAGTGATTGAAGTGGCTGAGTTCAAAGGTTCTGATTCAGTTACTTATACGCCAATTGTGATGCGATTACCTTCACAATATTTGCAATCACCCAACGTCATTGATTCTGTAACTGTGATGACAAATCATGGTAAGTTAGTGCCCTTACGTTCAGTCTTGATGGTTGACTACGAAGCACGGCCAGCCACGACTTATATGGAAGATGTCGGACAGTTGTCCTATGTTACGGCTGAAGTGGAAGACCGTTCAATTGTGTATGTTGTCATTGAGGTAATTAAGCGTCTAACGGCTGGAGAATTATCTGGTTACACTGTCACAAATTGGAATTTGTGGAGTATGGAAATTGCTAGCGCTGACGGTACAGTTGCTACTCTGACTTGGGGAGGGGAATGGGAAATGACCTTGGAAAATTTCCGTGACTTAGGGGTCGCAATGGGAGTTGCTTTACTTATGGTCTATGCACTCTTAGTAGCGCAGTACAACACCTTCAGTACACCGGCCTATATTTTAGTGACAATACCACTTGGATTAGTTGGGATTTTATGGGGTTTCTTTTTCCTTGATGTTGGCTTTAGTATTAACCTTACAGCCACGGCGCTGATTGGATTTATTGCGCTGATTGGACTAGTAGTTAATAACGCGATTATCTTTCTCGAGTATGTTGAGCAAGCTCGCACCGATGGACTTTCATATCGTGAATCTTTAATTGCTGCCGGAGAAGCTCGGTTGCGTCCTATCTTTCTCACCTCACTTACAACCGTGCTGGGCTCACTCACAATTGCCAGCGATCCAGTTTGGTCAGGGTTAGCTTGGGCGATTATTTTCGGATTGTCATTATCAACTATACTAACTCTCATTATGTACCCAACACTTTTGGTATATTTTAATCGAACTGAAAAGTAGTAAAATAGAATTAATAATTAAATAATTAACCTTTATGTTTTATCTTCAGACTAAAAATTTACAAGAACCAGTTGCTCTACAAAACTTACCAACCTTACGTCAGTCTTTTGTGGTTGCTTCAGTAATAATAATTCTCGGATATGTCCTGGGAGCACTAGTTGATCCCCGGTTTGAATTTCTCCCGCTGCTCGTCGCGGGCGGATTAATGTTTGCCGGAGTAACAGGCGTGTGTCCAATGGTAATGCTAGTTCAAAAGATGCCTTGGAATCGTAATAAGTAATTAGGTTCATCATTTTCATATAGTACAATCATAACTATATGAATATTAAAAATTGGTCAATAAAAAAACGTTTTGCTGTAGTATTGTTTGTGCCAGTGGTGTTTTTTGCCGCTTGGTACTTCTTGCAAAGTCCGAGCAATAATCGTAATTGGACGCCTGATCAACAGTTGTTACCTTACGCCGCAATGAATAACGGACTGGCTGAAGTATTTAATATTCGGAATTTTTCTTATACGGCAGTGGGCGAATATACTCCGGCTTATTACAACAAAACCTTCGATCTATCTGAGTTGGAAACAGTCGATTATATTGTTGAGCCGTTTAACGGTATTGGTGCGGCCCATACGTTTCTTAGTTTTGGTTTTAGTACTGGTGATTATCTCGCAGTCTCAGTGGAGATTCGTAAAGAAGTAGGGGAGTCATTTTCTCCGCTTAAAGGTATTCTGCGTAATTACGAAATTATGTACGTCGTAGCAGATGAGCGTGATGTGATTAAACTTCGAACTAATTTCCGCAAAGATGATGTGTATCTGTATCCTGTTAAAACCACAAAAGAGAATATGCAAAAAGTTTTTGTCGATATTATGAATCGTATTAATACTTTGAAAGATAAGCCAGAGTTCTACAATACGCTTACAAATACTTGTACGACTAATATTGTTAGTCATGTTAACACTATAGTACCAGGAAGGATTCCACACGACTTGCGCTTGTTGCTACCAAAAAATTCAGACGAACTAGCCTATGAACTAGGGTTGATAGATACCAGTCTGCCACTAGAGGAGTTGCGTCGCAAGCACCGTATCAATGAATTAGCCGAACAATACGCCGACAGTCTAGATTTTTCCCAAAAGATTAGGGGGCAATAAATAAATTCTGTCTGAACAGAAAGTAAAAACAAAAAGCTTGAGAGTAAACTCTCAAGCTTTTTGTTTTTTAAATGTAGTTAAATTAACTAGCAGCCGACACTCGACTGGGCTGTACTGCTACAGGAGCTGCTGCTGCAGCCTTTTTCTTAGCTGCGGCAATTTGGTCAGCGAGGGCAGTGTTTGGTTTAGAGACTGGAGTCGGTGCGACTGGGGTTACTGTAGGTGCTGTGGCACTGGGTTTGACTGCTACCGGCGTTACTGGATTTGGTTTTGTTGCTACTGGAGTAATTGCTTTCACGGGTGTTGTTGCTACTGGTTGCTGGGCAACCAGTTCAATCGGAACAGCGAGATTAGCTTTTTGAATAAGTAACTGCTGCATCTCTTGTTGTGCTATTAGCTCCTCATGTAATCGTTTATCAGCACGTAAACCAATTAATTCCTCAACCATAATTTTCCTGGCGTAGAGAATAGAACTGGTCGTTAGTGTGATAAGGACTAACGAGAAAGTTATAGCTACATTTTTAATATCAGGTTTCATACAATTAAGATTTTAACTCTAGTCTTTAAATTATTCTAGCTCGAGTGAACTAATAAAAATTAAAATAATTTAATAATTAATCATCATTCTCATTTTCTCCATCGTGTTCACTTTCACTTTTATTTTCTCTTTCATCATCACCATCTCTTTCACTTTCTCCTCCTTCGTCATCTTTGTAAATTTTAGGAGCAACAACATTATTTGGAATCAGATTAGCTAATCCACTGTCGGCTGGTTGGCTAGATCGATTATCATTTTTGATAACAAGTTGTTCATCAACTTGAACTTGAGTTAGGGCAGGAAAGTCATTCAAGATAGCGGCAATAATTTCTGCTCGAGTGGTGGCAGCGGTCTCAACGTAAACCGAGTCCTTACCAAAAGTAAGGGTGACGATAGTTTTATCAGTAAAGATGTTAGCTATAGCGGTAAAATCTGGCAAGGTGCTAGAAGCTGAAACTGTAGATTTTCGGACAGTTTCTTTTTCGCGGTTGTCAGATTGAACTTTAATAGTGTCACCCTTTTTCTCAACCTGGATTTTTTCATTACTTTCACCACGGATTTCTATTTTACTGTCACCATCGTCATTCATTTTTATTTCAAATCGACTATCGTTGTTTCCAATATGGATACCGTCACGATCTTGTCGAACCTTACGTGATTGATTGTCTGTTTTTATTTCGCTGTTGATAAGAGACATTAATTCGGTTTTATTCAAATCTTCCGTATCTACACTATCAAGGAAACTTAGTAGCTCAGCAACCGCTTTGTCGACACGAGCTTGACCCTCGTTTGAAAGTGAAACTACCCCACGGTCTTTTGGTCGACTAGCGCGGTTTTCAACTGCAAAATCCATTGTCTCGATAATCATAGCATCTGTTAACATTGGAAATTTTTCTTGGATTACAATCAAAGTATCGACACTGGTAGTGGCGGTGGTTTCAAAATAAAATTTCTTGCCTTCAATCTGAATTCTAACGACTGTAGTGTCGGTAAAGACAGTCGCTTCTATTTCTAGTGTACTATCGGTACTCGTGGCTGTAGAACTGGCAGTGTCATCTGTGTTACTGGGAGATACAGTGATTTCCTCATCAATAATTGATCGCAGTTCGGCTAATCTTTCATCAGTTAGTTTTTGTACTAAAGCGTCATGAGCTTCGGCATTTAGAGTGAGTCGTAATTGTAAGTTTTCAATCGCTCGTTCAACCGGGAAGAGTATGTCTCCTGGACGGGCAGCGTCAGAGGCAAAAGCAGTAGCTCCGCCGCCAAGGGCCAGAATAAGTAATAGTGCTAATGAAGTCATAGAATATGTATTTTTAAATGAAAATAATTTGGTAAAAGGGGAAGGGGTTGGTTGGATTACCGGAGTCGAGGGGTTTAATTTGGATTCAATATTGTTCCATAACGAAAGCGACACCGATTCACTTAGTTCAGGCCGGGCATTCTCAATGATTTTTATGATATCAGTATTGTCTTCCATATTATTGTGTATCAACTCTAGTAAATGTTGCCGCTAGTTCTTTTAGGGTGCGGTGGTGACGTACACGCACCGCCGATTCGTTCATTTCTAACAGTAGAGCAATCTCTGGAAACGTATAGCGGGACCAATGATGCAAGACGATAATTTCTCGTGACACCTCATCTAAAGTAGAGAGGGCAGCGTGAATATCAATTTGGTCACCCAGCGCTTTATCGTTATTTGATAAAACTGCTGACATGCTAGTCTCATCAAATGACAAGTTGGTGTCATGGTCCCGTTTCTCTGCCTCACGATAATGTGAGGCGATTTTACGCCGAGTAATCGTAAACAAGTACGAGTAAAACTGCCCGCTGGATTGATATGAAAACTTCGACAATGTCGAGAAAAAATCTATGAACACATCTTGTGTCACATCGGTCGCGATTTCAGTAGTGGCTGTTCGCGAACGAACATAAACAAATACTTGATTGCAGACACAGTCATAGAGTTTTTTACAGCTTTCCATATCACCTAGTGCGCTTTTTTCTACAAGCAAACTAATGTCATGATTACTCTTTTCCATAATTACTTTACTCTACACTATTAATGGTTACTTTTTAACAAAACGTTACATTTTATGGGCTTGCTTATAAAAACGATTATGATTAACATTTTATTATATAAAAATAACTGACAAATCCCCAAATCAATTCATTTACTAGGCTAATAATATAATCTTTTATATTCTGTATTTGTTATACTGAACAAACATAACGTAAATTATATGGAACAAAATATTATTACTGAGGGTCAAACAGTCGGGGCTACAGATGTGATTGAAACAAAAGAAATAATTGTAGAAGACCCTGCCAATAAGGAACTTAATGATGTGCCAAGTATGAAAAAGAAGCCTTGGTGGCTATTGCTAGGATTGGTGATTTTGTTGGTTATTGTGCTGATAATTAAAGCTGGTTTTGATGATAATCAACCAATAAAACAGTTTACAAATATCTATTCTTTTGTTCCAGAAAAGATTTCTAAAAGTGCCAATATTGTAATAAATCTACCGGCTGGGATAGATAAGGTTGTTGCCCAGTCGGGAATTACTTTCAGTCCAGAAATAAAAGGCGACTGGTTGACTGAGAATCAAGACGGAATAATTGTTTTTGATCCCAACAAATCACTTGAAACTGGAGTTTATTACGCTATTAATCTCAATACTGAAGGAGCTCAAATGTCCGGTGATTTTTATGTTGATGATGATCCTAAGGTCATGACTATTTTTCCAGCCGCGGGAAGTGAAACTAACGAAGATAGTGAAATAACGATTGTCTTCAATCGGCCAATGGTGCCTCTTTCTACTTTAGCAACTCAAGAGTCAGTAGCTTTGCCGATTACGATTACTCCTCCTACCGAAGGAAAGTTCAAGTGGATTAGTACTCGTAATTTACAATTTATTCCTACTGATACCCTTATTCCGGCTTCTGATTATGTGGTCACGATTAAGGAGGGGATGTTTTCCGTCGATGGACTACCGGTTGATTCACTAACCCATACTTTTATTACTAGACCGCTGCGCTACAAGAATATTTCCGAAGGAACGGTGGGTTATCGAGACCCAGTTGTATTTGAGTTTAATCAGCCAGTTGATTTGGCTGAAACTAAAAAATACATATCAGTAAAAAAAGATGGTAATAATGTGCCGGTGGTGGTTGAGTATGGGGAAGACCGTCATTATGATTATGAGAAAAAAGAGATGGTTTCTGTTCCTGATGAGAGTAAGTTGTTCGTGTATCTAAAAGAAGATTCTCACGGCCGAAGTCGTTTGTGGGACTTTGAATCTGGTTATGAAGTTTCTATAACAGAAGCGGTGCCGCTTAAAGGTACGAAACACTTACTGGCAGGAAAACATACTAATATTCATATTCCCAATATAATTGCCGGTATTACCGCCAAATCAGATCGTTCAGATGGAGTTAGGCAAAATGTGTTTGATCCTAAGGGTACATTGGTGATTACTTTTCATGATGATATTGATAAAGACGGTTCTGATTTTAAAGTGAAAGGCTTACGTAGTGTGGAGTACGCGGAGCGATGTAAATTGGATAATGAAGGACAAGAAATAAAGCTTGGTAACAGTTGCGAAAAAGAAGCTAATACTAAACAATTAATATTTTCTTTTAACGAGGCTGCTTTTAATCGGGGTGAAGAATTTACTTTAGAATTAAAAAAGATTAAAACCAAAGATGGATTTAAGGCAAATACAGAAGTTATGCCAGTCCCTCTTAAAACCTATTCCGAATTTAATATTTCTCGCACCGTTCCTAATTCTCAAACTACGGACGCAGCATTGGACGTGATAAATGTCTGCTCTAATACTCCGTTGCAAGAACCAAGTGAAGAAGTTGGTCTGTCTTCATACATTAAGACTAGTGAGTACATAGTTTATGGTCGGTGGAACGGTTCTTGGTATATCGATAGTGTTAGCGGTAATAATGTCTGTCAGGTGGGTGAGTATCAAACCAGAGTGCTTTATGGATTGTTGCCATTAACTAAATATGACATGAATCTAAATTTGGTTGATGAGTTTGGACAGACTGCCACACAACAATTGTCATTCACAACTCAAGGTCCGAGTGAAAAATATACTCGTTTTCATAACATGCAACAGTTGTATAACGTGACTACTCCAGAACGAACTAACTTTACTTATGCAGCCGAAAATTTGGATTATGTCGATATGAGTATTTGTCGATTGGAGCCAGAGACTTTCTTGAAAAAAATTACTCACACCCAAAGTGAGTCGTCTGCGCCTGACAATAGTGATTGTGCTCAGGTGATAAACGAAAGAATTGAATTACCACCACGTTACTGGGTGAATAATTATTTTCAAATTGATTTACATAAATATTTTCCCGACACTAGAGGATATTACATTGTCACTTTTAGTAATCCTTTATACGTTGATCATTATCGTGAGAATGAGTCTCGTCCGATTTACGATCGTACATATATAAGTGTAACCAATTTAGCGGTTGGTAAAAAAGAAGTTAAGAATAATGATAGAACTTGGAGTAGTTCTGATAATCCGGCGCACCTAAAATTAATGAATGAGTTACTGTTATCAGCGCGTAATCTGTATTGGGTTAATGATACAAGGACTTTGACTGCCGTTTCTAATGCAACAGTTACTCAATATTTAGAAGATGATAAAGAAAGAATTTTCACTAAAACCCTAGGAGTAACTGATGCTGTTGGTATTGCTAGAGTCGCGACTGATAAAAATGTAATCGGAGCTGTGGTGCGGTATGGGTCGGAAACAGCTGTAATTTCTAACTGGTCTGACGTATTAGAAGATGTTGGGCCTGTTTACGATGCATCGCGTACTTATATTTACACCGATAGACCAATTTATCGCCCAGGACAAACGGTATACATTCGTGGTATTGATCGAATTGGTTTTGACGGCCAGTATGAGATCTGGAACAAAGACCAAGCCAAGCTGGAGGTTTATGATTCCTTGAGTGATTGGAAAGGTTCATTAATTTATGAAACTAACTTAGATATTAGTGACTATGGAACTTTCAATAGTCAGTTTGAAATTCCTAAGGACGCTAAACTTGGTACCTATAGCATTAACGTGTTTGGACAAAATGTTAATTTCTCAGTTGAGGAATATGTGCCAGCCGCTTTTAAAGTTGAAACCAGTTTAAATAAAGAAGAGTATATTAGTGGAGATGACTTGCAGTTAACTTTGCAAGCTGATTATTATTTTGGTGTTCCTTTGGATGGGGGAACAATTGCTTATTCAGTGACAGCTCAAGACTATCACTTTGACCGCTATACAGATGAATACTTTAATTTTGGTCAATCGTGGTATTACTGTTATTACTGTGGTTACGGCGACGATTTTCTTTTCCGAGGAGAGGCAGTAATTAATAAAAATGGCCAGGCGGTAATTGAAAGAAAACTTGATTTAGATAAGTTCTTTACCAAGGATGAAGATAAAGGTAGTAAATTGGTGGTTGTGTCTATGACCGCTAAGGATACTAATGGTCGGTCAGTTTCAGCACAACGTTCCTTCATTGTGCACCAAGGAGAATTTTATTTGGGAGTTAAAACCGACAGTTACTACACGGGTGTAAATTCCCCAATTACGTTACGAGTTAAATCGGTTGATACCCAAGGTGAGCCTGTAAGTTTAAAACAAATTGAAAGAGCTCTTTATAAAGTGCGTTACGAAACATATAAACGGCAAGAGGTTGATGGCGGATTCTATTATCGATCAGAAAAACATCTAGATTTGGTTTCTAAAGAAAATATTACAACTGATGAAAAAGGTGACTGGAGTAATAGTTTGTCGATTAGTGAAGAAGGGCAGTACGAAATACAAATTTCAAAAACAGACAATCGAGGAGATGTAATTAAGACCACTACCAATCTGTACATCTATGGTAATAAAGCAGTGCAGGTGCCACCAAATAATAATTACGAACTCGATATTGAAGTTGAACAATCTAGTTTAAAAGTGGGAGATACAGCTACGCTCTTAATAAAATCTCCTTACGAAAATGCTAAGGCGCTAATTTCAGTAGAGCGTGGCACCGTCCAAGATTATTGGGTAGTAGACATAAAGGGTGGTTTGTATGTTCATAAGTTCCAAGTTAAAAGTGATTATGCACCTAATTTTAATGCGTCAGTGC
Source organism: Candidatus Parcubacteria bacterium (assembly GCA_041173745.1). Lineage (GTDB taxonomy): Bacteria > Patescibacteriota > Minisyncoccia > Phycocordibacterales > UBA918 > OLB19. The sequence continues at coordinate 29,022 of JBEDID010000001.1, forward strand.
TGCTGCTGTCACCTAATCCAGAAATAAAATACGGTAGTGTGCAGTATCAGGTAGGATATGACGAGCATGAATTATCTGTTGAAGTAACATCAGATAAAACCTTTTATTTGCCGGGTGAAGAAGTAACTCTTTCTGTAAGTACTAAGGATAATTTAGGACGACCAGTGCCGGCAGAAGTTTCTCTAGCGGTGGCTGATTTGTCGGTATTGGCTTTGAAAGGTAATCCTAAGAAAAATCCCGCTCTGTTTTTCTACGACGGTTTTCCACTCTCAGTTTCAACGGCTAGTAATATAAAAAATATTTTATATGAAGTTGATATTCCTTTAGGGACTAAAGGCGGGGGAGGCGGTAGTCCAGATGACTTAGCAAAAAAGAAACGAGGTAATTTTAAAGACACTGCTTTTTGGGAAGCTTCAGTTAGAACTGATGATTCTGGTCAGGCGTCCGTCACGTTTACTTTGCCTGACAATTTAACTACCTGGCAGATAGAGTCATTGGGTGTAACAAAAGATACAAAATTAGGGGTTGATTATGCAGAGTTTACTAGCAAAAAAGATTTAATGGCGGTGCCATTAAAGCCGCGCTTTGTAGTGGCCGGTGACAAGTTCTCATTGGGGGCAAAAGTATTTAATCAAACTGATAAAGGCGTGACAATTAATGTAAAACTGGAAAGTGATACTTTGGTATTTGATGATGAACATGAATCCTCTATATTTGTTAATCAAGGAGAGTCAAAAACAGTTTACTTTCCGGTGACAGCTCCAGCTGAGAAAAGATTTGGACAGCATACCTTTACCTTTACGGCTGAAGCAGAAGATTTTGTTGATAGTGTTGATCAAGTGATACCGATTACTCCAAATAAAACTTATGAAACCGTAGCGACAGCAAACTTTACTAAAGAAGATAAAGCAACTGAGTATGTCTACCTTCCAAAGGAAGTAGTCGGAGGGGAAGGGGGACTTACTATTAACGCCAATGCGACTTTGGCTGTCTTTATGAACGATGCTGTATCGTACATGGTTAGTTATCCTTACGGTTGTAGTGAACAGCTGGCCAGCTCTTTAAGTACGATTGCAATTATGAAGCAAGCTCTAGCTATTCCGAATGTAGATGGTGAACTAAAAACAATTGATTTTGAGGGCGTGACTCACACTGTCGATGATGTTGTAAAAGATGGTTTAGATAGAATCTATCAAACTCAAACCACTAATGGCGGTTTTGCTTACTACGGTGGATTGCGTCCGAGTTTGTCACTCACTATGCATGTTGCCACCGCACTTACAAAATTAAAAACAGCCGGATTCTCTGTGCGTGAAGACGTTTTGCAACGGGCTGCCAAATATATCGAAACTGAATCCAACAATAATTACCAGCGCTCTCCGGGCACGAGCCAAGAAATAATTATCATGGCTGAGTATACCTTGCGGTCAATTAATGGAAATAAGGAAACTGGATTAACAAATCTTACTAAGTCATTTATTTCCGACAAAGCATTTCTGAATGAGAAAATCAGTAGTATGGGCTTGGCCTACTTAGCTTTGTTGTCGCCAACCTATGGTAAAAGTAATAATGATTTGGTGTATAACACTTTAAAAAATCGTATTAATATTGATGGCCGTGGCGCATATTTGAAACACAGTAATATGATCAACGGTGAATATTATGAAACTTCCATTAAAGATACCGCTTTATTGCTTAAAGTATTTGCGGTGCAACAAGATGAACATCCAGCTATGGGAAATGTGTTGCGTTGGCTATTAGCTAGTCGTGATAAGTACGGGGTATGGGGAGGGACCCATAATACTTTTACAGTAATAGATGCGATGGTTGAGTATTTAAATTGGCAACATGAAACAGAAGCAAATTTTACACTCAAAGGAATATTTGATGGCACCGAAGCCTTTACTCACGAATTTAATCAGACTAATATTTTTGAGACTTTCACACATTTCATTTCAATTGACAGTATGAAACGAGAACAGTTGCTAAAGTTGGCACTGGAAAAAGAAAACCATGGGGGAGTCAGTACCAACCTGTATTACGATATGACACTCAAGTATTATTTGCCAGTAGAAAATTTACCACCTCGCGATGAAGGTATCACAATCACGCGCGCCCTGTATAAACTCGATGATAAAGCCGAGAAGAAAGAGATTCTCTCAGCCAAAGTAGGTGAAGTAATTCGCGGTAAATTAACTCTGACTATTCCAGCGCAATACACTAATGTATCGATTGAAGACATGATACCGGCAGGTTTTGAAATTGTTAATTTTAGTTTAGCGACCGAAGACCAGACCTTGCTAGGTGAAGACAGAAATTACTCACCTTACTACGAGCAATCTAAGTGGTGGTATGAAGAACCGAGTGCAGCACTTAGAACCTTGAATCCAACTCACGTTGAGTCCCATGACGACCGAATCTTCTTGTATATTGACCAACTAACCCCAGGTGTATATAAATATGAGTATTATCTCAGAGCTTTAGTGCCAGGAGAATTTAGACACATGCCAGCCCGTGCAGAAGAACTATTTTTCCCAGAAGTATTTGGTCGAACCAGTGGAGATATTGTGAAAGTTACTGAGTAGTGATGGTGATGGTTAAGCGCTCACGTTTTTCGCCCAATACATCAATCGCTTCAATTTCATAATTGCCAGTTTCAGTGGGGTGAAAGATGGTCTCAGTTCCTTCGGCTAGAGACTGACCGTTAACAGTCCAGGTGACTATTTTTCGGGCTTTAAGAGGGATAGTGGTGTTTTCGGTCAGAGCAAAAACATCACCCTGATGAATGCTGATAATAAGATTGTCAGTAGTTAGTAATGATTGGTGTTCAGAAACAATATCAGCTGGAAGTCCCCATTCTTCATTTCTGTTAATGTTGAAACGAGATAGATGGTCAAGTGATAAATTGTTTCCGTGATAGTAGGGGGTATTAATCATATATTCCATAACTTCATGCCAGACCGCGCCAGCACCTGTTTGGCCGGAGACTTGGTCTAGTGGCTTGTTTTCACTATTGCCCATCCATACCCCAACTACAAAGTCTGATGTGTAACCGACCACCCAGCTGTCATGAAAGTCTCGTGAAGTACCAGTTTTGACTCCGTAACCAGTAATTGGAAGTGAAAGACTACTGACTAAACCAAATTGGTTAACTCCTGTGAAGCGGTCACTGATAATTGCGTGCACTAATTCTATATAAGGTTCTTCTACTACTCGCGTGACGTCGGTGATGTGTGATTGGGGAGGTAGGTCAAAGTTGTTTGCTGAATCGGTAAGAATCCGAAGGGGTGCAATTACTCCTTTGTTGGGAAAAATGGTGAAGTAGTGAGTGAGAGTCAGAAGGTCCATTTCTAATCCACCTAAAGCAATTCCGTATTGGTAGCTGTCATAATCCTGAATCGGTTCAAAAGCTAGGGGACCAGACAAGAAAGCATAAAACTTTTCTAGGCCAATATATTCTAAAGTTTTTACCGAAGGAACATTTAGGCTGTTGCTGAGTGCTTCGTGCAGAGTGATAGCACCTCGATATTGGCCGTCGTAGTTTTTAGGATAAAGCGAGAAACCCGATGCGATAGGGTATTTGTATTCCCGATCCTCAACAATAGTGTAGGGTCTCAATCCGTCGGTAAAACCTTTAGCGTAAATAAACGGTTTAACAGTTGATCCAATCGGACGAGGAGATATGGCCATATTGATTTGATTACCATCTTGTATGCTCTGAGGATTGCGTGTCCCAACTAAAGCAATGACCTCACTGGTATGAGGATTGATTATCACGACTGCTCCATTTTTAATTTTATTAGACCAACCTTTCTCAATATGTTTAGAAAGTATTTCGCGGATATCTTCAGTGACACTGGAGTCGACAGTAGTAATACAAGTTTCTTCGCAATTAACACCAGCGGTATTAAGTTCAAAGTAAGTGTTCTTACTAAAATTATATTTTTTGGTAGTGTCTGGTTTAATAAAAGTTTCAGCTGGAGAAAACTTCTGATTTAAAAAATTAGCAATTTGTTCATTGTCTTTTTCCCAAGGATTACGAGTGCTGGGGTAGGAGAGAGTGGCGAGTAAAGAAACCTTTTCACTGTGAGAAGTGTCTTTTAGTGATTTGCCAAAATAAGCTAGACTGGCACTTTCAAAACCTTGAACCTGATTACCTAAATAAGCCGTGTTGGCATACATCAATAATAATTCTTCCTTGGAGGTAAATAGCTCGAGACTAATCGCATAAATTACCTCAGTTAATTTGTTTGTAAAAGTACGGTCTGATTCAGTACCAAGAATATTTTTAGCTAATTGTTGGGTGATAGTACTAGCACCATAACTTCGTCCATCCTTAAGATAGTAAAATATTGCCCGTACTGTGCTCACCGGATTAATACCAAAATGATAGTAAAAATAAGCATCTTCTTTAGCGATTAAAAGCTTTTTAAAATCTTCTGGAAGAGTGTTAAGCGGGTAAAGATAATGGCCTTTAGAATTTTCCGTTAGGTTGATTGGAATTTGGTGGCGGTCATATATAATAACCGGCATTTGATTTTGATAACGTTGCAATGCATCGGTATATAAAAAATGCGACGTTACTAATAATGCTATAAAACCAAACAAGACAATCGTTATAAACTTGTACTTTCTACTGATGATTATGTATCGATGTTGCAGTTTCATGGGGAGGTGTTGTGAGATAGTTAGTGTTATTCGGTCTCATGTTTAAATCTTTTTTGGAGATAATGAATAATGAAAATTAATACTGCAACTTCAGTCAGAGTAATGATTTGCAGGCCAAGCGAAAGACTTCCAGTGTAAGAAAAAATAAACGCAAACGGTGTAACACCAATCAAAGTAGAAAAAAAGAAGGCTTTGCTAGACATAGTTGAGAAGAGACCAAGGGCGTAGGAGAGAATGTCTACTGGTACAGTCATGCGTAATAAAACTACTGTCCAGAATAAATTTTCGGGCGGAAAGCGTTTTTCAAATGAATTAAAACGTTCTAAAGAAATAAATCTCTGGACTAATTTTTTACCATACCGACGCGCTAGATAAAATGCAATTTGGGAGCCAATCGTCCAGCCGATAATTGAAAGTACTGCCGTTATAACCCAACCCCAAATTGCAACCGCTAGCGGAATTAAAGGCAGGGTAGAGACTGGGGCCAAGATGATAGCAATGGCGGTGATTGTCACATAAGCCAACATGCCTAAACCATTATCAGTAGTGGCCATGCTCGACAGTTCAGGAGCGTAGCTTTGAGACAAGAGTGTTGCCCCCACAAAGAAAATTAAAACACCAGCCAAAGCGAGCAGGCCATTAATAGTTTCTTTTTTTGCAGTTGGAAAACTCATGGTTTAAGTGTACAGGAAGATATGAGGTTTGGCTCGGTTTAGTAAGTAAAAGGGTTGTTTTGGTTCTGATTCAATGGTATACCAAATAGGGTTTTAGTTACTTTAACAACAACAACAGCTGAGGTGTGTGATGGATATTCTGAATTGGTTAGTATTTGAACTTATTGTGGCATTAGTATTTTTTGCCTTAATTCTTTCACTGTGGATGAATGAGCGTAAATATCTTAAGGAGCATCAATATCCAGGGTTTGGATTTTTACTTAATTGGAAAGATGATGTCTTCACTGTAGCAGCGGTACTGTTGACTGGGCCAGCAGATTTAGCTGGTGTCAGGGCTGGTGATACTCTGCATGGGTGGGGAGAAATGCCTTTTGCTTTTAAGGAGAATCAAGAATGTGTTCAATGGTTAAATGAACATCGTCTTGTCATCGGTGATAGTAGAACGTACATCTTCAGTCATCAAGGTTCTGATGAACAGTACTCCGTTCTGCTCAAGGCGGTAACTATTCAAGGGCCAATTCCGGTGTATGGTCAGTTACCAGAGTATGTTTTGTCTAATCCATTCTATGTAAAGGGAATGTCTGTCTGCAAAAAAACAGGAGTGCTGGTTGAAAATAATAATTTAAACAATCAAATTATAGAAGGTATCTTTAGATCTTAAGCAAGGGTGAATTAATAGATATTAATCTAATTAATACCTCAGTAATAACCAAACAGCCGAATGCCTAGCATCGGCTGTTTTTATAATTTATGTGTTTGCTGCGAATTTATCTACATGCAGAAACTACTTATGCTAAGGAATTAAAATCCAATAACGTAAAAGTTTTTCAGCTTGGGTTTTAAAAATGTCTGGGTCGACGTGATATTTTTCGGCGATTGCCATTAGCTTTGCGATTTTTCTGGGATTGCGTACTTCAGTAATCAGTAAGGCAGAACCAACTTTTTTACCGAGTGTGCGAAAAAAGAGCCAACGCATTGTGTACTTCGGAATCATATAAATAATGCCAATAAAAAATTTAAGAGTTGAGAAAGGGAAGGTGATAGTGGTGTGACCAGACCATCCCGCGCGAGTGTAAGTATAGACAACATCAGACAGTTCACTCCAAGTATCAATCAATCCTTCAGCTTCATAATATTCCGCCAACTCATCCGCCATATCATCACGATGCCATCGTTCGTCATACTTTGGCATGTTGAGGGCGGTGTGCCAGTTATTGATTAGTTGCATGTTATGTTCTTAAAAAATGTTTCTGCATCAATGTGCCCTTTTTTCAAAACAGCTTCATAAATTTCCTGTCCCGAGATTTTAAGCTTATGTTCCTTACGGTAAGCCTTAAATCCAAGGATTGTGCTTCGCTGTTCTGCAGTAAGGTTTATTTTACTGATGTCTAGTACACCTCGGTCTCGTAACGCTTCAGCATCAGAAATGAACCAAATATCAAACTTCCACCGCTCATTTTTAAAAAGTGTTTTTAGACCGATGTATTTACCGTATGGATATTGAGCGCCAAAACGCGGGTCATCCCAGTCAGCCTTAATGAATAAACTACGAATACTATCCTTGCATGTGTCGTGAATATCTCTGAGAATGGTAAAAATCTCTTCGTTGGTATACTCATCATTTCTAATAATTTTTATGTCCACATCTCCATGTAACATAACATTTCCAGCATACGCTCCTTCAAATTCAATCCGCCCATATTTTTGAAGTACTGAAAATAAGTTAGATTCATTAAGAAAGGTGACAGCAGTCTCCCGGTATAGATCACTAATAGTTAATGTGTCCATGAGTAAAGTATAGCAAGTAATGGGATGTAAGGAATATTATTTTCATCTTGTACTACTTCCCACTAACGATGGTGACCTGTCAAAGTTTGTGTACTGGTTTACCATGACTCCCACCTTACGATAGTGTTCAATAAAAAAGACAATCGACTCAGGACATATATTTCAAGGAAGGTGTAAATCATTTCTTGTGCAGGGAGATGAGCATTTAATAACATTGATACGCTATGTAGGACGTAACCCTTTGAGAGCAAAACTTATTGAGTGTGCTGTTGAGTGGAAATATTCAAGTCGATTGCACGGCAGTGGTGTGCAAAAGAAAATAATCAGTATCGGAGGTTTAGTCTTGCCTAAAGATTATCTAAAATTCATCCAGATTCCGCTGACTCCAAAATAGTTGGAAATAGCTCGTACTTCAATCAACAAAAGTACACCATACGGGGGAGAGTTGTAGGGAGATAAAATGATAGATCAGTTCAAGCTGCAGAGTGCAGTGAGAGGTAAGGGGAGCCCAAAGAAATGCTCCTGACCCTTTTATTCCCCTCCTAATGATTCTTGGATCACAGGCAAAACTGGAGAACGATAACCGAGGTATCAACGTAAAGCGAGGACTGCGTACACGAGCCGAGATGGGACTGTGGGTAGGCATGGCTCCGCTTGGATATCTCACTCAAGGTTTGATGGATAAAAAGTGTCAGCTGATAGTAGATCCACTTAGAGCACCTACCGTGAAGAAGATATTTGAAAAAGTCGCTTACGAACACTGGTCAGGGCGTAAGGTATATAACTGGTTAAGATTTGAGCTGAATTTCTATACTAGAGGCAACAAACCTCTCACTCTCGGTGGTGTGTACCGTATCCTAGAAAACCCCTTCTACTATGGAGTCTTTGAAAGACCCAGAAAAAGTGGAAACTGGTATCAGGGTAAACATACGCCACTAATTACTCAGGAGTTATTTGAGAAAGCTAAGGTACAACTAAAACGAGACCAGATTGTTCGAGAAACCAAGGAATTCGCCTTCACCAAGCTATTTACCTGCGGATACTGCGGATCAGGTATATCAGCTGAAGAAAAGTGGAAACAACTTAAAGACGGCGGAGCTAATAGATACATCTACTACTCCTGCTCACGAGCTAGAGATCGCAACTGCAAAAACATGTATATCCGAGAAGAAGATTTGATACTAGAACTACTCAAAATACTTGATAAGGTAAATATAAATGAGCTGGGCATGCGGAAAAAACTTGAGGACGAGATTGCTAGATTCAACATATTTCAAAGGTCAGTACTTGGAGCGAAGGAAAAGATAAAAACAGATCCTGATACTGACATTCGCAACTATGCGAAGTATATCTTGAAAGAAGGCACGACGATTGAGAAGCGGGAGCTACTAGCGAATTTGCGATCAAGAATAATGTACAAAGATAAAACACTCACCTTGATTAAAGAATGAGGCTTTCGGGACGAATTTCTGAAATATGGTAAAATTAAGGAAATCTGACGTCGAAACATTTTTTCATTTCGACGAAATATGTTCCTTAAATTGTAATCTCAGCCTTCGGGTCCACCTTTGCGTTTCGACTACGCTTAATCTATTCTTTGAAGCAGAACTTGTTGATTGGAGTGTCACAGTTATTCAAATCTTTAACGCACTTCACAGTCATATGTCTAAATTTAGAGCAATTATTGCAGGTGTAACGGTGGGCTGAGATCGCAACTTATTTACAATATGTCTTCACAAAATAAAAAAATAGCGCAACAACTAATGCCGTGGTCGAATAATGAACTGGAAGATCTTTTAAAGGGATTGATTTCGCATGGTTCAGAGGTGGCTAAAATTGATTTTAAACTTGAACTTGAGACATCAACTTCTGAACAAAAGGCTGAATTACTTAAGGACATTACCGCCATAGCAAATACATACGATGACAGTAATTATGATGATTATGGTTTTGTAATTTACGGGGTGCAATCGAAGGCCATAGTTGGAATAACTTCCACTGAAAAAAATACTGATAAATTGCAGAATACCGTAGAACAAATATTGAAAACCTATATAACGCCAATGCCCCAGATTTATGTAACTGGCTTTATAACAGCAGACAACAAAAGTTGGGGTGCCATTGTAATACCTCCACGAAATACTAAGCCCCATATGTTCTTTAAAGACATATCTTGCCCAACTAATCAAACTAAGACGCGAAAGCGTGGTGAATGGTTTGTTAGACGCGGAGCAACAATTGACCCAGGTCTCCCGGAAGATTTAGCGATACTTACGCAAAAGCAAATGGAACTTAGTTTGGAGCCATTAAAAGAAAGTATTAGAAGTTTACAGATTCGAATAGGAAAGACTGAGGAACAATATAATAGCGCACTCTTTAAGCTCGTTGAGAGAGCATTAAAATCTCTCCCAGAGATTAGGCAATCTGCAGACCATGCCGATATAGGCGATGACCTTGGTGAGGCATTGGGAATGGATTTACCAAGTAAGCTAAAGCAGAGACTCCGCACCCCGAAAAACGAAATAGCAGATGACCTGATTGAGGAAGCTAAAGCACTTCGTGAATATATTGAAGGTGCGGATACTGGTCTTACATGGACGCCACAACTTAACGATACGGAAAAAAACAAGCAGATGTTTACCGAGCTAGAAGAAAGAGTGAAAATGTTCCAGGTATCTGTTGCGACTATTCTCTTGAAAGACACTAAGGGTATCTATGATGAAGCTTTCCTTAAGTCACTTAAGATCCTTACCAAAGAAATAGAAATTCCGACTGGTACGCAGTACAATCGAATTGGAAAAGCTCTACGATACTATCCTCTTTATATTATTCTTTATACGATATTTGTGTGCGGTGTAGCAAGTAGCCGAGGGAAGCTACTGAGGCAGGTTCTTGATATACCTCTCAAGCATCGAGAAAGAAACGTAACATCTCCGATTACAGACGTTTACTTTTATGCATACGAAGCAAAGGCATTGGTCAATGATGCTTTTGGTCAACGGTGGTGTGAACCTCTCGCTAATAGAGTTCGACAGCTAATAAATAACAACATCAGTGACATGTTGACTGAGGCGTCGGAACCCGAGTACTTTTTTAAAGGCGAATTTGTTTTTTCTCTTACAAATATCGAGAAGTGTATGAGCACAGGGGAAGATGCTGACCACAGAGTTCCGTTAGGTGGGCTATATCTTTATTTGCACGAAGCACACGATCCAATACTTGATCTACTACAAGAGCTACCAGATTGGCTTACAACATTTTATAAGTATCCTCTGAATGAAATCCTAGACATGTTCGATAGAAATAATAATAAAATGTGTGAGGCGGGATGTTTTGCAACTGGCATGCATGGAGTAAAGACGGTCGACGTGTACCAGGAAGCTCTGAGAAAAAAGCAGTTAGCTAAAGGGTAAAGAAAACAGCTCTCAAATTGAGAGCTGTTTTCTTTACCCTAATTAGGGTACTCGGGTCACTCCGATACTTAGTTCTGTTGGCGGAGAGAGAGGGATTCGAACCCTCGAAGAGCTTTCACCCTTGGCGGTTTTCAAGACCGCTGCCTTCAACCACTCAGCCATCTCTCCGTATGCGTTTGATTGTCGTTACTACTGTTTAAATTGAAAAGCGTTTGAGTTTTAATCACTAATTCGTAATAGTCGTCTCACGATTCCTTTACTCACTCCGCACTCATGGTCCAGCGATTTTCTCATGGGGAGAAAAAATCGGGACATAAATTCAATATAGTCACTTCGTTCCTTATTTCATTCACCATCTCTCCGTATGCGTTTAATTGTTGTTACTTCTTTCGTCGTTTCTTTCGCTCGAGATAATAACAGAAGATGTGTGAAATGTACACCGAGTGTGTGCTACAATAATTGCAAATGGAACCAACACCACGAAGTATTGCTTGGGAAGCCCCTGAGCATCATCATGTCGAAAAAGGAAATGACTGGTTTTTTGCGTTAGCAATTATCATCATCGCCTTAGTCGTTGCTGCAATTTTATTTGATAATGTACTGTTCGCGCTGTTAATCGGGCTGTCCGGTGGGGCATTGGCGGTGTCGGGGGCAAAGCGGCCTTCGATTGTCCCTTATGCTGTGTCAGTGCGAGGGGTTAAGATTGAAGATAAGCTTTATCCATTCTCGGCGCTTGAAAGTTATCGGATTGATGAAGAGGACCCGCGAGGCCCGCAACTACTCATTAAGGTGAGTAAGAAAATCATGCCTCTGATTGTGATTCCAATCCCAAAAGATCACGTCGACAATATAGAAAACATGCTGAAGGATAAGTTGGTAGAAGAGGAGCTTGAAGAGTCACTCTTTATCAAAGTACTGGAATTATTTGGATTTTAATGTATGATTTGTCGCACATCCCCAAGGGGATGTGCGACATTTTTAAATGTCGAGTAAAGATAACTAATTTCTTTACATCCTTGCTCCCGTAGTTTAATGGATAAAACATTGGTTTGCGGTACCGGAACTCCAGGTTCGATTCCTGGCGGGAGCACACAGGTAAAACAAAAACACTATTCTGCTAAGAATAGTGTTTTTGTTTTAGAAACTGAACTGCTTCAGTTTCGTGCCTGTGTGCTGACCGGAGTTATGTTTTAAGCTTTTTCCTAGAGCTTAAAACAAACGAGGTGGGGTCGAGAGCACTTAGTAAATTTCGCACGAAGTGCAGAAATATACTTAGTGACTCGTGACCACATAGGTAAAACTCCTGCTTCAGTTTCGTGTCTATGTGCTATGTATCGTAAATTTATTAATAAGGCGCTAAATAAAACTCGTGGTATGCTATGGGTTATGAAAAGAATGGGAATTGATTTTGGAACTAAAAAAATTGGCATTGCCCTAACGGACGATGCCGGCCGAATGGCGTTTCCACATGAAGTGGTGCCAAACGACGGAAAGTTTTTGTCTTACATAGAATCTCTGGTGACCCAGCGAGGAGTTGCTGAAATTGTGATTGGTCACTCGCTTAATAATGATGGACAGGCTAATCCTGTCCATAAACTAGTTGAGGAATTCATGTTGGACATTACTTTATCTATTGGTATACCAGTACACCTCGAACCAGAGTATTATTCTTCTCAACAAGCCATGCAGCTCCAAGGAAAAAACAAACAAATCGACGCCTCAGCCGCCGCTATAATTTTGGACAGTTTTATCACCAAACAAAAAAACTAAATAATGAAACCTATGATTACTTACGATGATTTTGCAAAACTAGAAATTCGCCTCGGCACGATAGTAACAGCTGAAGTGGTTGATGGCGCAGATAAACTTCTAAAATTAACAGTTGATTTGGGAGAAGAAAACCCACGCCAGATTTTGTCCGGCATTCGCGAACATTTTCCCGATGAATCTGTTTTGGTAGGGAAGCAGTGCCCGTTTGTGGTTAATCTTGCACCCCGAGTGATTCGTGGTTTTGAGAGTCAAGGAATGATACTGGCTGGTGGTATGGAAAATGTGTTTGCACTTCTTCATCCCAGTACTGAAGTGCCAGCCGGAACCCTGATACAATAATTAAAATGTCATTAGAAAAAGATTTAGAAATTAAACTAGAAGAAGTCTTGCACGCTGATTCTGTTACCAAAGCCAAGCGCATTATGCGCTCTCGTTCGGGTGTGGTTATGGTGGGAATTATCTCGTTTATAGAATCAGCCCTACCCTTACCAATTCTGACAGACCCGTTTCTAATCGCTGCTATTTTGGTAGAACGTACCAACGCAGTTCGTTTAGTTGTGGTGACAATAATCACCTCAGTGTTAGGTGGTGTTTTCGCTTATTTTACTGCCGCTATGGCACTTAATTTGTTGATGCAATGGTTGCCGGCGGGAGCCTTGAACGATTTTAATCAACTGATGGCCAACAATCAATCAAGTGCTTTCACACTGGCTTTTGTTGGAGCCTTTACTCCGGTGCCTTATACAGCCGCAGCGTGGGCGGTAGCAGTGATGAAGGGAAGTATCTGGGCCTTCATTGCGGCCTCTATCATCGGTCGCGGCGCTCGTTATATTATTGTTGGCTACAGTGTTTACAGATTTGGCCCGCTGGCTACCACCTATGTTAAGCGTTACATTGGAATTCTTTCATTGCTTTTGATAGTAATTGCGCTTGCTTACTTTATCATCAGGATGTGAGTTTCTGGTATCGAAACTAGAGCCGTAACAGCGTATACTAAAGGGACAAAAACATGTCGGTTCTTTCACGCTTTTTACCACCACCAACTTATATCACCATACCAGCGGTTGGGGTTGATATTTCTGATACCTCATTAAAATACTTTGCCTTCAAACCCTCTGTCCGCGAAGGAGCGGAGAGAGAATTGCTACAGTGGGGAGATATCCCTATTCCTAGTGGTGTGGTCGATAAAGGTGTTGTTCACGACTTAGAAAAATTAGTCTTGGTTTTAAAAGAGTTCAAAGCTAAGACCGGAGCGGAGTTCGTTAATGTTTCATTGCCTGAAGAAAGAGCCTATGTGTTTGAGACTGAGGTGCGCCGTAATACTCCACTCAAAGAAATCCGCGGATTACTAGAATTCAAGTTGGAAGAGAATGTACCAATACCTTCCAAGGATGTGCTTTTTGATTATGAAATCCTAGAAAATGACGAGGACGATAGAACCGTTCGGATTTCGGTGGTTGCTTATGCTAAAGAGACTATTCAACATTATTACGATGCTTGTATCGAAGCCGGTCTTAAACCAGTCTCGTTTGAAGTTGAGTCTCAAGCGGTGGCGCGGGCTGTAATTCCAAAAGATATTAAAGGCACTTCGATGCTAGTGGATTTTGGTAAAACTAGATCAGGCATTGGAATTGTTAGTAATGGTATCTTGCTTTACACTTCGACAATAGATATTGGTGGAGACTCGTTGTCGCAAGCTTTACGGAAAGTAGTCAGTGCAGATACCTCAGAGGCTGAATTAACAATCCTAAAAAACACTCAAGGCCTAATCCGGGGGATAGACTCCTCTGATGCTCATAATGCCCTAATAACTACCGTGTCGGTAATAAAAGATGCTCTGGCCGACCGAATGCAATATTGGCACCTACTCAATGATAATGATATAGGGCGTCGAATCGATTCGGTTATTTTGTGTGGCGGAAGTTCAAACCTTAAGGGTCTAACGGCTTATTTAACAGAGTCTATTGGAGTGCCTTGTGTGCAAGGTAACGTCTGGGAAAATTCATTTTCATTATCGAACCATGTACCACCAATTGACCATAATCACTCATTGGGTTACGCCACAGTCATCGGTCTAGCTCTTAAGCAAAGCACATAGTTATGATTAATCTTATTCCCACATCTGCTAAACGTAAGTTACTTCTCGAATACTGGTCGCGAGTAATTTCGGTTTGGTTTTTATTGTGGGCCACTGCCTTGATAGCTAGCGCGTGTATCTTATTACCAGCCTATGTTTTAATTGGTGGAAAAATTACCGCTTATGAAGCATCATCGGTTGCTGCTTCAGAAAAAGTATCAGGCTATGAAAATATTTCTTCTGAACTCGCAACAGCGAATACTCAAGCCAAAAAAATAATTGACGAAGCAAAATTAGTTAAGTTTTCAAACTTACTAACACTTTTTTCCGAACTACAGGGTAGTGAGGTACATATAAATAAAATACAATTAGGTCGAGCTAAAGCTGGAGTAGCACCAGTTATAATGGGTGGTATGGCAGATTCGCGCCAGAGTTTGGCGTCATTCAGAGATAGACTTTTGGCAGACTCAACTATAGAAAGTGTCGATTTACCAATTTCTAATTTAGCGCAAGATAAAAACATTGCCTTTTCGATTACAGTGGTTTTACGTAAGCAAGAAAATATATGAGCACCGCTACAGTTAGAAATTTAATAATTGGATTACTGATTACTATAGCTTCCGCTGCTGCTTTTAGCTTTACTGTCTATACCGTAATTCAGAAAGGTAATAAATTGTCTGCGCTAGTAGCAACGTTAGAAGAACAGAAAGCCCAAGAAGATTCGTATCTATATTTGCAGCACTTGACTGAAAATACTCAAACAGAAAGAGATGAACTAAAAAAATATTTTTTAGTTGGAGAAAGTGACAGTATTGATTTTCTTACCCAAGTGGAATCACTTGCTCCACAATTGGATTTAACCATCAAGACTAGTGATTTGAAAAAAATCACTGATGTAGAAAAGGTGGATTGGATTGAAGCAACTTTTTCATTTTCCGGTTCACAAACTAACGTCTATAGTTTTATAAAAGTTTTAGAGTCCTTGCCATATGTGCTACGTCTGACCAGTGTAAATGTAGATGCTTTGTCCAGTTCTGACTGGAAAGCAAGTGTTACAATGCAAGTACAAATTCTATAGTTATGTCACATCAAACTAAATTTACAGAGCTAGCAAAGTCTATCCTTAAGCATAAAAGTGTGATGGTCGCTCCCCGTATTATGCACCCGACCAGGGAGTGGGGAATCGGTCTAGTTATTGCCTGCCTAATATTTGGCGCTAGCGCAATTTGGAACATACAAACTTATAATAAATTCGATGGTGATCTAACTTCTACACAAGTGGTTGTTAATACTAGTGCGGACAAATATAAAGCAGCCCTCATCGAAGAAGCCCTTGCTACTCTAAAAGAACAGAGTGTAAAATACAATAATTTAGTTCTAAATGCTAAACCTGTTAGTTCTGTAGAAGTTACTGTTGAACCAGAAGTGGTAAGTCCTGTAGTAGAAGATGTTTCTGCTTCAATGCCGGTGGTTGAGACAACTGGTGCTTCTTCTAGTGAATCGGTCACTGGTGATATAAGTAGTTCATCACCAGACTTTATTGAGGTTATTCCAGTAATAAAAAGTCAGTAACCAACAATCGTAGTTGAATAATTAAAGTTTAAAACCCTAACCTAGGGTTTTTATTCAGTTCGACTAAGAAATTTAGCTAATGGTCTTTTTAGTAATTCGGTCACAACGAAGTAAGCGAAAGTGAGAGCTAGTATTAAAGCTAGGTGTGATGGTTTAGGTGTAACAAAACTGAAGAACTTTGCGGTGACGGGAATGATAGGGAGGAGAAGGGCAGCCGACATTGCAACTATTGATAACCATGTAATAACTGGTGCTGGCCAGCCTGTTTTTTCAATTGGCAGCATTGAGCGAATGGTAAACAACAGAACGATTTCGGTTAGAACGCTGGCGATAAACCAGTTGGTCTGCAAAACTTCGGGAGAAATTCTATAAAAGAGGGCGAACCACATGAAGTCAAATACAGTACTCACTAAACCTAGGGTGATGAAAATAATATAGAGCGAGCGAAAGTCGTAACGTTGGGGTTTTTTTATCTCAGCCGGACTGACGCGGTCAAAAGCAATCGCCATCATCGGAAAGTCAGAGAGGAGATTAAGAAGAAGTAGTTGCTTGGGCAACATTGGTAAAAAACTAATAAACAATGAACCAATCGCAACCGCATAAAAGTTTCCAAAGTTTGAAATTAGAGTGGCTCGAATATACTTGATGGTGTTGATGTGGGTTTCGCGACCTAAACGAATACCGTCAATAATAACGCTTAAATTTGGTTTGGTTAGAATGATGTCGGCTGTCTCGCGCGCCACGTCCGAGGCTGATTGAACCACGATTCCAACATGGGCCGACTTAAGGGCAGGCGCATCATTGATACCTTCGCCTAAAAATCCAACCGTCCGCTGTTCTTTTAGAAGTTCGATCAGCGAGAGTTTTTGTTCAGGAGTGGTGCGAGCAAACACACGTATAGTAGTTATGCGTGTGAGTTGTTCTTTAATTGGTAAATTAAAGAAAGCGGCTGCCTCAATTATTTCCTCTGGGGTTGTAATCAAACCGGTTTCTCGTCCAATAGCTTCAGCTACGCGCAAAGCATCTCCGGTAATTATGGTGATAGCGACGCCAAGTTTATTAGCGGCGGCAATAGTGTGATTGGTAGACGCTTTTAGGACGTCAGCAAATGATATAAAACCACCAAAGCGCATGCCGGCACCATCGTCGTAACTTACTCCTAACACTCTGCGACCGAGTTGTTCCTCCGCTTGTAGCCAGTCATTAACATCGGACTCAGCAACTAAGTTTTGATTGAAAAAATATTCTGGACTACCGCGCCGAATGTGTAATTTGTGACCATCAGCTTGGACGACGATTGAGCCGTTACTTCTTAAGTCAGGATTAAACGATTCTTCCTCAATAATGTTAAAAGTACTGAGTTCAGCTCGTTGTTCAACTGAGAGCGCTTCATCAATGGCGCGATCAAATGGTTCTGGGATTCGCTCATGGAGATCATTGGCGGCCAGCCAGGCTAGGGAGAGAGGGTGGAAAGGTGATTCTGGTACAAGGTATTCATTTTGATAAGCTAAGTGATTTTCGGTGATGGTGCCCGTTTTGTCGGTGCATAAAAGTTCAATCGAACCTAAGTCTTGAACCGAAGATAGGCGTTTAACCAAGACGTGTTTTTTGGCTAAGCGCAGAGCACCGCGCGATAAAGAAAAAGTAATTACCAACGGTAGAGCTTCAGGAATCACCGATACTGCCAGTGCAATGGCGAACACCAACAAGTGAGGAATATCAGCATCTCCACCCTCGATAACAACATTGGCGATAACAACAAAGAGGAGAGTAATTAGTGTGGCGCGCAAAATAAAGGTACTGATTCTGTCGATACCTTTAGTAAGCTCACTGACACTTTGAGTGGTGGAGGTGGTCTGAGCAATACTGGCTAAGCGGGTAGTGGAGCCAGTTTGGGTAACTTCAGCATAAGCACCACCAGTCAAAATTACTACTCCTTGAAGTAGGGCATAGGTTGTGGCAGCTTGGTTTATGTCCTCGACCATGCGAGCAGATTTAGTAACCGGAATACTTTCACCAGTGAAAGTGGTTTCATCAACTCGCAGTTCAGAGGTCTGTATAACAATGGCATCGGCGGGCACAATATCACCAGACTCCAGTTTTAAAATATCTCCCGGGACAATCTCAGAGGTGGGAATCTCCGCGTCTTTATTATCACGCCGCACCGTAATAGTGTGTGCTAAATATGATTTTAGAGTGTCGGCGGCCGCGTTAGATTTGTACTCTTGAAAGAGACTAAGGCCAACGCCAAGAAAAACGAAGACAAGAATCAGTGACGCATCAATCGGCTCACCTAAAAAGAAGGTTACTCCAGCCGCGACTAAAAGTAGAATATTGAATACCCCAGCAAACTGCCGAGCAACTAATTTTAAGAAACGGTAGTGTGGCGTCGGCAATTCATTTTTGCCATATTTTGCTTGTAATTCACGCACTGCTGCGGATGATAATCCTGTATACATGGGTAAAGTATACAGGTTTAAAAAACCATAACCATAGTCCATGCACAAGCGTTTTTTTTGTTTTTAGATAAAGCTAGGGCTTTTAATAATTTGACTACAGTTAAATTATTCAGTTCGAGTTTTTAGGATGTAGATGTACAACACAATCATAAATCCAAACAGAAAAGCTGACAAAAGTGGAAAGGTGACAAAGCCAAATTCAAACATAAATCTTTTGGCGCAATCGCCGCCGGAAGTGGGGCAGGCAATAAACTCATTGCCGCCCATTTGTAGGTAGTGCTGATACAACGCTACAATTAATCCAGGAATCGAAAGCAATAAACCATACCGAGCGGCTACTTTTTCTTTGTAGAAAATAGCCATTCCAAGAATAAATACTTGCGGATAAAGAAAGACGCGTTGCGTCCAACATAAACCACACGGTATAAAACCAAAGCCTTCAGAATAAACTAAAGTCATGATGCTTGAGCCGAGAGTAAATAAAAACCCAGCCGTCATTCCCCAAACCTTAATGATTTTTTCAAACTCTCTACTGGTGTAAAGGTCTACTAATATTATTGAGCTAACCAGCAGAACCGAAATTCCTCCTAGGGCTAAGATAAAGTTTAAAGTCTGCACTGTATCACTCATAGTTATTGAATTACACAGCCGGTTTTTTCAGCCAGTTTATCAAATTGTTGGACGCCACTTAATTCGGTACCATCAGTAAATTTCCAAGTGGGGTAGCCGGTAATTTTTTCATCAATACAAACTTGAGTTTGACCATTACCGTCTTCTAGAGAACATTCTACGTAAGGTAATTTCTTTGAGTTTTCAAATAAGGCTTTTTGTTCCTGACAATGCGGACACCAAAAAGCGCCGTAAAATACCGCTCCAGCATCAGCTAAACATTGAGCGAATTCATCGGCAGAACTGTTGGAGGCTGTGGCTGTAGAGTTGTCAGCATTAGTAACTGTCTGAGCAGGAGCCTCAGCTTGGTTGTTAAAAATTAGTAAACCAATAACCGCTACCACCACTACCATCATGTATATATATGTAGTCTTCATACCGCTAGCATACCATTACACGCTATTCATTTCCAGATAAATAGTCCGTTTGGTTATTATATTGGAAAATTATCTAGAGTATTTTTTATGAGAAGTAGTTGTTTGTTAAATAAATTGTTATACAATCACTAGTAATAGACACCCGCAAATAAACCTTACTTATTAAATAAAATCTATGGACCTAAATAAATTTGAGGTAAATATTGGTAAATAGGGAGGCATCCGATTTAATCTCCATAACCGCCTCCCCATTTACCCTTTGGTACCTAGTCCAACGCCAATACCTCGTATGCTTGTCATCGGGGTAGTTTATTAATTGTGCCTGTCCCCATTTATGCCTGTCCCCATTTATCGAGACCAAGGAAGAGATTAGGCGGACTCACTCCATATGAGTTCTTTTATCAAGAGACGGGTGTTGCACTTGGTGGTTGAAGGTAGCACCGATAAACTTGTCATTATCTTATATTTATTGTATGGTTATAATTGGAAGTCACTCAACCGAGTGACTATTTTGTTCTCCATAAATCAACAAAGGATACGAAAATGAAAAATGATTCCCTCTTTATCATACCCATGACTACCAAGGTTTCTCAAACCAAGACAGTCTTCCAGCAACACGATCAGGACATCATCATCAATGCACCAGGTTCTCTTATGGGGAAGTTGGTTGACTTGTGTGACGGTAAATCAACAAAGACGCAGATTGTCGACTCGCTCACTACTGAGTGGGATCAAGGCTGTGTTGTTGAACTGGTTGACGAACTGTTCCGTCTTGGATTGCTTATCGAACCGAAGTATATATGTGAGGGTATGTGGCGATACGCAACAAATCCTTCACGTTACGCTCGTGCAGTCAGCGATCAAGAAGCCACAAACTTGGCAAAAAAAGCCTGGGAGAGACACCAGACTTCGGCTGTATGCAAATACTACCAGAAATCGACATCCAACTTCAACAATCTTCTCGAAGACAGGTGTTCGACCCGCAACTTCTCGAGGTTGCCGGTCGAAGTTCAAGTTATTGTGGACATGCTCTGGTCTGGATATGGTGAATGTAGAAATACTAAACGCACCGTTCCATCGGCTGGAGCCCTGTATCCAATCGTGCTGTACTTGGGGCTCATGCGTTCGTCGGGAGAACTTTCTCCGGGTGTATATCGTGTGAGTGTTAGTCAGATGTGGTCGGTCGGGTTCGAGATGGTGTCAGAAGATATTGCTAAGTTACAAAGATCTTTTATGGACCCGATGATGGCAGAAAAAGCACACGGGGCAGTGGTTATAGGCGGTTCATTACGACGTACCGCTGAGAAGTATGGCAACCGCAGTATGCTGTACGTTCCTCTGGAAGCTGGACATGTGGCCCAGAATATCCATCTGTCCGCCTACTCCCATAAACTTGTTACGGTAGAAATCGGCGGCTTTGCCGAAGATGTGCTACACAAAGCTTGTGGAATGCCAGATGAATACATACCGATGACTACCATTCTGTTTGGTCACCCTTCACAGGAGGTCGAAAATACGACAGGTGTGTCCGAGGTTGACTGGGTCATGCCTACTGCCAGGTCCTATCAAACACCATTCGCTATTGCGCAAGCACGAGTATCGGCGGAGCTGAATGAAGACTGGTCGTATGGGCGAGATGCCTCGCCCAGGATGGCAATGATAAAAGCTGTGTCCGAGGCAAAAGAATGGGCGGCGTGTGGTTGTGTCCCGGAAGGGTTGTTGAGGGCGCGATTGAAAGACGTACCGAATGCAATCGATCCGAGAGCTGTCATTCAGTTCCATGAAAGTCAGTACAAGCTGACGGGCTTTCCTCTAAAGCCATTTGACGAGGAAACTGCATATGAGTGGGTGGAAGGAAAAGATGAATTAACGGGTGAAAGCAAATATCTGTTGGCTGATCTTGTCTATTTCCCATATTTTGGAGAAACTCCACCATACCTATTTGCAAATTCGTCGGGTGTCGCAGCACATCCTGATTCACAAAAGGCAGTTGAATCAAGCGTGCTCGAACTGATTGAGCGTGACGCTTTTATGGTTGCCTACCTGACCAGCTTGAGTTACCCGACAATATCGGCGAGTTCTTTACCTCAGTATCTGCAGGAGCGCATTTCGACCCTTAAGCAAGAAGGTTTTGAAGTTACTATCAAAGATCATACTCTTGACCTGGCACCTGTAGTGACCGTCTTGGTTCAAAACGAGGCATTAGCGTATACCAATTGTGCTTCATGCTCTCGTTTTGAAATCGAATCGGCCATAGATCATGCTTTGATGGAGGCTGAAGGTTCAGTCTTAGCAAGACTTCAAAATGGTCCTGCTCCAGCACTGAAACCGTCGGATGTTGATATGCCTTTGCAACATGGAGCGCTCTACGAACAGAAAGGATATTTTCGTAGAGCCGACTTTATGTTTAAGGGAGAGGTCTGTATGATGAATGAGTTGCCTGCTCGGGTGAGTAGCTGGGGTGGTTTGCTTGATAGGCTACATCAGATGGAGGTTCCTTTGGTAACCACCCCGTTCTTTCTTTCGGAACAGTATGGTGGTAATGGTGACTTGTACATCGTGCGCTCAATTATTCCAGGACTTGTACCGATGACCTTCGGGTATCGGCAAGAGCCTGGTGGTATGAAAAGGCTGTACAACGTGGCTCGTCAGAAAGGTAAGCATTTGAGCTACGGAAACATCCGGAAGTTCCCGCATCCTTTCGCATAAACTGCGACTTAGGGCGAGGAGTATAACTCCTCGCCCTATTTTTTATCTAAAAAATCAACAGAGTGTAATTTATAAAGATCACTAGCTCTCAATCCACTTGCTTTTATTTTTTCTTGTACCAATTTGAAGCCTAGTGAATAGCCGGACCAACGTTTAATGGTGTCGCTGCCGAAGAACCATTCGTCATTTACCCAACCTCGTTGATTTAAAATATCGTTTGCTTTAGTCCACAGATCATCCAATTCGTTCTCGGTAAAGGCAGTAGTATAAATAGATGGAGGTAGATCTGGTTGTACTTCTATTTCAAAATTCTGTGTTAAACCTTCTGCAATCAAAGAGTCTAGTAATGTTCCATTCTCCCACGGTATATATTGCTCACGCACTACATGCATATATTCATGAATGAGCGTACGAGCAACTTCTGCCTCGAAGTTATTTTTAAGATGAGGATTGCTCAAATCTAAGTAGATATCAATACATCTAGCATCTTTTGTATATTGTCCTGAAATACCCAATCCAGGAATTGAGTTTTGTGGACTGTGCCGAACGACAACATCTGTTTCTACTGATTCAGTGAGAAAGATCACTTTGTCCGCTGTTGTATCAAAGATGTCTTGCATTTGGCCAGTAACTACTTCTAGTTCTTTATTAGTTTTAAGAAAGTGATAGTGAAAAATTTGCATAATTATATTGTAGCAAAGTTTATAGCTGCTGTATAAAAAAACAGGCGCGGCATTGTTGTGCCACACCCGTCTGGTGGTTGAAATTGTCCTTACTTGTTTTCTGGCTTCTTGCCGCCACATCTCCCGTTACCGCCACCGCCACTACGGCACTGTGATTGGAAGTTTCCGCGATCGTTGTGTCCCTGCGGAACGGTTTTGGTTGAAAAAGAGAACTTCTTTTTAGGTTTCATATCTGATTTTCCTTTGAAAAGACCTCCAGGCAAAGATACAGTCGGTGCCACATATTGACAAAGACAGGCCCTTACAATCTAAGGTAAAATATATACTAAAACAGCTATAAGTCAACAGATTCCGCTGAAATCTCAGCAGTAGATGGTAGAGGGACGATTAATATAAAACACCCTCCACTCTAATTATGACCACACAGCTAATGTGGCACACAGAGACTCGCAAAGTCGATGACTGGAAGGTACCCCAAATCTAAGACACCTTTTCTAAGTAATGAAGTAATGGGGACAGTGAACCGTACCCCTTAACATAGACACGAAATAGAAATAGTGATTTCATTTATGTACACAGTAAATGTTTCCGATACTCCACTGGTGACATTTTTTCTCTGTGCCATTGCTTGAAGTAACGGGGACATTGGTAATGGGCGGTAATGACGGTAATGGGGACAGCGGTAATGGGGACAGTCACGATTTATCCCAAAGAAAATATGGCATAATACACACATGCCAAGACTTGCTCGAGTAGACATCGGAAACGAAATATATCACGTAATCAATCGAGCAGTCGGTCGTCTCCAGATATTCAATAAAGACGAAGATTATAAACTGTTTGAAGACATAATGCTCGAAGCAAAGGATCTGTCTGGCATGAGAATTCTTGCCTACACTATCATGCCTAACCATTGGCACTTAGTACTTCATCCGCAAAATGATGGAGACTTAGGAGTATTTATGCACCGATTAACAAACGCTCACACAAGGCGAGTGCACGTTAAGACTGAAACAATTGGACATGGTCCTCTATATCAAGGTCGGTATAAGTCATTTTTGGTTGACTCAGAGAAATACTTTCTTACCTTGCTTAAGTACGTAGAAAGAAATCCTGTCCGAGCAAGACTCGCTAAAAGATGCGAAGACTGGAAGTGGGGGAGCGCCTATCGCAGGAGTGCTGGAGAAACTTTTCAAAATCAGATTCTAGATGCCTCACCAGTTTCTTTTACTCTTGACTATGCAGAATGGATTAATGCTCCTGACACAGAAAGCGACCTTAGTTCAATCCGCATCTCTGTTAATAAAGGGGCACCCTATGGTAGAGAGAATTGGGTTGAAGCTATGACGAAGCTGTATAAGTTGGAGACAACGCAACGTCTGGCAGGAAGACCGAGGAAAATTAATTAGACCATGGGTATTTTCTGAAAAATCGTGACTGTCCCTGTTTACTCATTTAGCTTCAAAATTTATGAAAGAGAATTGGGAAATTCCGTTGTTGGATAATCGAGTTGTATGTATTGCTAATATCGAAAGCGAATCTCTTGTTGCTCAAATTTCTTCCTTGTTTGCAAGAAAGGGTCACTATTTTCCTCTCTATATGTTTCCAAATGTAAATACGGTGAGTGCTGAGTATGTAGATCGTGATTCTGACGAATTTATTTCAAATATGATTGGAAATGAGTCAGCCGTTTTCATAAATAACAGCATTGCAAAAATGCAGGGTGCTGAAACCTATCTTTTTGTTGGTCTTAGTGAATTTCAAAAAAGTTATATGTCTCAGTACATAAAGGAATTCGTTGAGATATCTGATCAGAGTGAGATCGAAACAAAGCTACATTCTATTGCTAATCTGAAGATAGAGATACTTGCTTGCAAGGAGGATGAGCTACTAAAGGGTCTTTATTTAGCCTGTATGAATAATAAGCGCCTTGTGGTTGATAATGAGGCAGAATCATTGACTCTAGAACTTAGAGGTAAACAGGGTGTGGTAGGTGTTGAAAAAAGTAGAGAAGGACACACATCATCAATTATTGGTGTGAATTATGCAGTATCACTGGATGCAGATTTAATAATCTTAGATCAGGTTTCTAGGCAGGAATTTGAACAAATTGAACGAAGACTACAAAGATGGAAAGATGAGAACAATCATAATCACTTTCGTAAAGTTTGTAACAAAGCTAAAAATCGTCTTTCAGAATACGATTTGTCGCAGTATAAGTATGGGACATTTTTTACTGAGGGAATACCCTACGGACTCGGTATAGATAATCTAATACCTACAACCCATGTCCACTTACATCTAAGGCCGGATTTATTTATAATAAATGGGATTGGAACAGAACGGGGCGGTAGATTTCATTCCGCAGTCGTTTTCTCACCACAATTTTTTACCCTAGAAGAAACAGAATCTGTAATAGAGTTTCTTCAAGAGAAAGAGTATTACGTAAGGGAGTTGGTGGGTGAAGACGCGACAACACAAAACTTAGATTTTCACGCACAGCATTTTCCGTACGACCTACTTCATATTTGTAGTCATGGAGGAGAAATGGAAGGTTATGAGGTAACTCTAAAATTTAAAGATAGAAAAGGTGCACTCCACACTATTGTGTATGATGAGGCGGTTTCATTCTCGCCTGTGCCTGGAAAGGAATTAATATCAGTGCTTCAAAAAGCTTTTTTCCGGACACTCAATGGTTATAAGTGGATGAGTCCGCAACTGAAAGTAAAAAACTACCCTCAATATGTCTACCAGGATATGTTTAAAGCAGTAAGTAATGACAATACTCCTAGAAAGAAAAAGGCTGGAACAATTCCGTCTGCTTATGCAATCACAACTTCAGATGGTTTTAACCAGGGTGCATTTAAAATTTTATCTTCTCACAACAACCCAATTATTTTCAATAACTCCTGTTGGTCATGGGGTCAGATTGCAACACACTTTATAGTCTCTGGTGCACGAGGCTACATAGGCACTTTATGGAAAATAGGTAACTTAGAAGCGAATATAGCTGCGAGAAGGTTTTATGCAATGATTAATGACTACTCAATCATGACTTGCCTACATTCAGCGCAGCAAGAAATTAAAGGTACAGAGTCAGAAAATGTATTCCACTACTGGGGTTTACATTTTACATCGATAGCACAAAACGGCGTCAGTGAAAAAGAAAGTCGCATTCGTGTCTTTTCAGAATTGTTACGCGCTGTTTTTGCATGGATTGATAAAGTGAATACAACGGCTAATCCAACTATTAGAAGTAATTCTATACAGGTTGTACACGAGCTCCATAATGAATTACTTACTCATTTTACAGAGGAAGACATGGCGAACCTTGAAAAGAAATTCAATGATCTACCAGTTCCTCAGGCAACACCTGAGCTAGGTGAATCGGATCGTAGTTCTGTCGAAAGAAAACATTAAAGAACAAAGAATTGATGTAGTTTAGTTGAATCGAAATAATAAGACCACCCAATTGGGTGGTCTTATTATTTAACTAGACTTGCTGAGATTAATGGGGTATTAACCCCTCTCAGTAGGTCTCACTAGTTGGTGCCTGCGTAAAGAATCGAACTCCTCTCAGTCTCTCTAAAGGGGTGGCTTAAAATATGCGTAAAATTACACTTAGTTCGATACCTAGAGGGGTGCTCAATTTTCACCCTCAAAATATCCTTATTTTAGGCCTCTCGATAGGTCTCGCTACGTGGTGCTCCCAGTAGGAATCGAACCTACATCAACGGCTTAGAAGTCCGCAGTTCTATCCATTAAACTATGGGAGCAAGGACTCTGCTTTCTCGCAAAGCGTTATAACCATACCAGATATTTTTTATTGTGGGAAATGAGGCGGGGCCAAAGGCCCCGCCTCAACTTTGTCATGATATAAAAAACCGCCCTGTTTAATGTCGGGCGGTTTAACTTCACCGGTTCTCATTTATGATATTGTTGGCAATATTGAATAAATAATTGATTTCACCATCACAATCAATAGTATCAACCTTAGCTCTACTTAGTCGTAAGTTGCTAACAAGCTCGTATATACTCATATAATTACATCTACAGGTATAGATAGATATTTTTTCGCTGAAATCTTGTCTAGGGATTGAAAACAATATTTTACTGTAGTGCTCTCCTAGATAGAGAATGGTGTGATCAAATTGACCATGTATTAGTTGAATCTGATTTAGATAATCTTCAAGTCTTAATTCTTGCCCGATATATAGATAGGGTATTTCAGCATTATAAAAACCATTTTGTTTACCTGGTAGAATAAAACTGGGGGATAAAATCGCCGTTGTTGTATATCTGCGCATAGCCACTCCTTTCAAAAAGTAAAAAGAACATTTTATTTCAAACGGACTATAAAGTAGCCTTAAATTAAGTTTATGTAAATAGGGTCAATCTATAGTAGTTAATTAATTACAGTTCACTTTAGTTCAATACTGAAAATTGTAGTGATAGAATTTATTATAAAGTGGGGTAAAATAAAATTATGAAAAAATTACCAAAATTAAAAAGTGGAGATAAAGTGGCGATTGTGTCGCCGAGCTTTGCGGCTTCGGGGCAGTGGCCGCATGTGCACGAACTTGGTTTAGAGCGATTGAAAACTGTATTTGGTTTGGAAGCTGTTGAATTGCCAGCGACCAGAAAGTTGGGAGCAACTGGCGCAGAGCGGGCAGAAGATTTAGTCATCGCTTTTTCTGACCCGACAATCAAGGCGGTTATTTCGTCCTTGGGTGGAGACGACCAAGTGACTTATATAAAAAATTTGCCAGCGGAACCCTTCATAAATAACCCAAAACCTTTCTTCGGTTTTAGTGATAATTCACATTTTTGTAATTTCCTGTTTCTTAATGGTATTCCTTCATATTATGGCGCGGCGTTATTTACGCAGTTTGCGAAGCAGGGAGCGATGGATGACTTTTCTGTAAAATATATTAAGCATGCGTTATTTGATGAAGGTGAATTTGAACTACAGTCGTCAGATGTATATAACGATAGTAATTTAAGTGCGGATGAAAATGTGATATTAAATTGGGACGACCCAGAATCTCTGCAGTTACAAAGAAAATATGTACCCAATGAAGGCTGGTATTGGGCTGGAGAACAGGACGCAAAAGGTTTGCTGTGGGGCGGCTGTATCGAATCGGTGGATGAGATGTTGCGACATGGTGTGCCGATTCCAACTCTAGAGCAATTTGAAAATATTGTTCTAATGTTGGAATCGTCTGAAGAGATTCCTTCTGCTCAATATGTATTTCGGATTATGCGTGCTTTGGGTGAGCGGGGAATTTTGGCAAGTGTAAAAGGAGTTTTAGTAGGACGGCCAAAAGCGTGGGAATTTGATAAACAAAATAATGACGAACAAAAAGCCCGATATTGCCAAACACAACGAGACACTATTTTGCAAACAATTCGTCAGTACAATCAATTTATTCCCGTAATTCAAAATCTAGACTTCGGCCACACCGACCCACAGATACCTATGCCATATGGTGGGAAGGTTAGAGTTCAGGCTACCGAACAAAAAATCTTTGTAACTTTTTAAATCTTTGTAATAAAAACTAAAACAATCAAACCGCCTAATAAGGCGGTTTGATTTTTGTGCGCGATGAGAGACTTGAACTCCCGACCGTCTCAGTGTAAATGAGCTGCTCTACCAACTGAGCTAATCGCGCGGATATTTTATTTGGTGCTTGTTCATTCTGCCGAATCAGCTGAATGTGACACTATCCTACCGAATTTTCAGAAAAAAACAATAGTGAGGAATCACAAGTGAGTTATACTGTGCGGATATGGTAGAAATTCATTGTGTAATTGTTGGTCAAGTGCAAGGCGTAGCCCTACGTACTTATGTGCAGGAGTCAGCGACTGAGCTTGGATTAGTTGGATATGTGAAAAATTTAGACGATGGTTCGGTGCGCGTGGTGGCCCAAGGAGCGCCTGATACACTTAAGGAATTTATTGAATACTTACATGAAGGGTCGCTGTTGTCGGTGGTGGAAGGAGTGGCGGTGGATTGGCGTACCCCCAGTGCAACATTTTCAGAATTTTCGTTGTTACACTAATTAATGA
>JBEDID010000002.1:0-44590 GCA_041173745.1 Candidatus Parcubacteria bacterium
CAGAAATAAAAACTGAGGTTAATAGTGTCTAGCTCACTTAATGTACTGTGATATTTGACAATATTTTTCAGCGCGTTACGATAATGGAAATAGAGATTGTGGTGTCTACCAAACACTGGGGCTTTGGCCCGAAACTTTTGTTTCCTAATCTGTGATAATTAAGCGCTGATTGGCATACCAATCAGAAACTCGGTGGAACCGCGATTTAAATCGTCTGAGTGAGTTTACGAAATATTCGTATATTCACTTAGGCGATTTTCTCTTTATCAACTTATGTAATCTTATCCCGAGTGAAGCTGACATGATTCTGAACGACCCTGCAGGCTTTAGCCGAGGACTTAGTGAAGAATTATGTCAGCTTCATGAGGAAACGCTCTTATGGAAAAATCACTAGAACAAAAACGACACACCCTCGCCCATTTACTGGCAGCGGCTGTTATAGAAAAATACCCAGACGCCAAACTCACTCTCGGCCCAGCCATTGATACTGGTTTCTATTATGATATTGACTTCAGTGCTGGCGACACTCCCGGTGACGCCGACCTCAAAGATATCCAAAAGTCGATGAAGAAACTGCTCAACAAGTGGACTGAGTTTACGCATGAAGTTGTCACTGCTGAACAAGCGCGCAAAGTTTTCGCGGGCAATGAATTCAAAACTGAACTCATCAACGAAATCGAAGCCAAAGGTGAAACTATAACTCTCTACACTTGCGGTGGTTTTACTGATTTATGTCGTGGTGGCCACTGTGATAATCCTCAAGCAGAAATTTCTGCTGATGCTTTTAAGCTCGACAAAATAGCTGGTGCCTATTGGCGTGGTAATGAAAAAAATCCGATGCTCACTCGCATCTACGGACTAGCTTTTGAGACCAAAGAAGAACTCGAGGCTTATCAAAAACATTTGGAGGAAGCCAAAGCGCGTGATCACCGCAAGCTGGGTAAAGAATTGGATTTATTTACTTTCTCAGACCTAGTTGGACCCGGACTTCCCCTCTTTACTCCCAACGGTACTTTAATGCGGGATTTGATAGTCGAGAAGATAATGAAAATTCAAGCCAAGTATGGTTATAAAAAAGTTACCATTCCGCACATCACTAAAAGTGATTTGTACAAAACCTCTGGTCACTGGGAAAAGTTTGGCGATGAATTATTTAAAGTGAAAGGACAATCTGATGTTGAGTTTGTCATGAAGCCGATGAACTGTCCGCACCATACACAAATTTTTGCCGCTCAGCCCCGTTCATACAAAGAGCTGCCAATTCGTTATGCCGAAACCACTATGGTTTATCGTGACGAGCAAGCTGGTGAACTCATTGGTCTTAGTCGTGTGCGCAGTATTACCCAAGATGATGGACACGTATTTTGCACCGTCGACCAAATTGATCAGGAAGTGGAAAACATTGTAAAAGTAATTAAAGAATTTTACCAAGCGCTGGGCATGTATGAAGAAGGAAAATTCTGGGTTTCGCTTTCGGTTAGTGACCCTGCCAAACCAGAGGAATCTCTTGGTGACCGCAGCACTTGGGACAAGGCTGAGACCATGCTTGAAGATGTTGCTAAGCGTTTAGAATTACCTTACAAACGGGTTGAAGGTGAAGCAGCGTTTTATGGACCGAAGCTAGACTTTATGTTTGAAGACGCCCTGGGTCGCGAACGTCAGCTCGCGACCGCCCAGCTGGACTTTGTCATGCCGCAACGCTTCGGTTTAGAATACACCGACAACGAAGGCAAAAAACAAACTCCAGTAATGATTCACCGCGCCGTTGCCGGTTCGCTAGAACGCTTCATGGCCATCATGATTGAACACTTCGCTGGTAACTTCCCACTGTGGCTATGTCCAACTCAATTGGCAATTATTACAGTAGCGGATGCTCATATTGAATATGCCACCTCCGTTGCGGAAGTTTTGCTGCAGCAAAACTTCCGGGTCGAACTCGACACTAGCAACGAATCAATGGGCAAGAAAATTCGTAACGCTAAAAAAATGCGACTACCCTACTTTATTGTGATTGGTGACAAAGAAGTCGAAAGTAAAACTGTTACTCTTGAGTCACGCGACACCGGTGAATCAATTTCAATTTCTCTAGCAGAACTGTTAGTGAAATTGGCGGCTGAGGCAAACGTATAAAACAATGGACAGTACGAAGAGTTAGTACAAGAAAAGGCCGGCCCTATGGGGCCGGCCTTTTCTTTTAATTGCTTAACTAAAACTTAAGCCACCTCCTTCACCGCTTTCATAATCGCCATTTTCACAGCTGAAGCTTCATCATTATAAGTACCATCAATCGCACCAGTAAGCGCAGTAATCATGTTCTTGATTTTTTCATCAGACAACTTTTCAGTTTCAGATAAAAGTAAATCAGAAATTATCTGCTTCTCACCCTTACGATGACGAACCACAGAATCAAGGTCAGACGCAGCATCAGCAAGCGCAAACATTGGTCGATTACCTATCATTTCGTAAGCCGCTACGATATTACCAGTCACAATCGCTTCGGCGAGAGAGCCTGAACCTTCAGGAATAGTAGCTGGAATGAAAGCAGTTTTACTTTCCGCCACAGCTTCAATTTGACACTCCACACATAAATTACGCATGCGAGTTTCGTTAATCACAATCCAACCATCCTCTAGTGGATAATGCTTTTTAGCATCAGCAATTACAACATCGAGTTTTTGATTACGTTCAGCTGTTGTACTAGTGGTAGCGATAAAGTAACGCACTGCATCACTTGAAAGCAGAGCCTTTTGTTCGTGCGCTCGATTCTCTAGGTTAGTTACCACCTCGTCGGTAGCTTGATGTGGATTCACAATCGCTTCTTCCTCAACATGGTTTTCATATCCTATAACAGGAGTTCCAACTGGTAAGTTAGAGGGTGCTAATGTACTCACAACTGATGGTGTTACTACTTTTGACACAAACACGTCTGGTCGAATAAATTCTGCCTGTTTCATCGCACCCATATTGGTAGGACTGAATTGAGGACCTTTGGCACTCACATCACCGTTCGCAATTACTTGTTTGCGAATCACCATTACATAAGCAATGTAAGCCGCCCATGCTACTAATAGTAGGTAGAACATTAGTGTCATAATCGGACCAGCTTCAAATCCGGTATACGGAACCTGGCTAAGTGAGATGCCTGCGACTAGTGGTTGCTGATCACGAGTTTGTAAAACTACAGTATTGTTTTTAATAACAACTGAAACTTTACACTCCACATCACGTGATCCACGCTCCGCTAGCAAAGTATATTTTGTATCGCGGGTTGGCTTTAGCTTAATAGAGCCATCGTAATAATCTTTTTTATCTTTAGACAGATGGTCGGCCGTGGTAAATATTTCCTTACCCTTATCATCTGTCAAAGTAACTTCTGTAGCATTAGAGGTATCCCATTTAAGAGTAATCTGTTCACCAGAATTAATACTATTATCAGAAATTGTTAACTCACAACGGGGAGAGATACTACCTCCACCGCCTCCACCTCCACCAGTTGTAACACTAATTGGCAGTGGGCAGGAAATTGACTTTGAACCTTGGGTAGCAGTTAGGACGTAAGTAATGTTACTAATTGGTGACACCGACTGACTACCGGCTAATGCGGTCGCATTGGTACTACTAATCGCTACTGTATCAACATTTTTTGTACTCCAACTAATGACACTAGAGTCACCTCGTCGAATTGAAGCGGATGAAGCTGAGAAAGTTACACTGTTAGCACAGCTGAAAACTGGCTCTGGGTTAGGTACAGTTACCGGAGCTACACAACTTACCGTTGCGCCAGAACTATCTGTTGCAGTCAGGTTAAAGTTGGTTGAACTTGTAACATTTACAGATTTATTACCAATCAAACTTACAACTCCAACTAGCGGTGAAATATTCACACTACTAGCATTGGTTACTTTCCAGTTTAGCGCCACTGTGCCACCTCCGACCGGCAAAGTGTTTGGCGTTGCAGTAAATGATTCACATAATGGAAGTGGTTTTGCCGAAACTACCACAGGGACTTCACAAGTATGAGTCTTATTATCTGTTCCAATCGCCGTTAGTTTATACGTAACATTTACAAGTGGGGAAACGTTGATTGAGCCGTCTGCGGCTACAGTACCAACACCGTTATCAATTACCACTTGAGTAGCGTTGGTAGTTTCCCAAGTCAAAAGTGTACTTGAACCAACTCGAATTGCTCCTGGATTAGCCGTGAATAAATCACAACTTGGAACCGGAGTGCCAACTGACACGTCAGCCACACAACTTACTTGTCCGCCAGCGCCTGTCGCCACGAGAGTATAGACACCATTAGTTGTTACTGCTCCGGTTGTTTTAGTTCCGTTTAAATCAACATTACCAAAACTAGTTAAAGTTACAGCATTCGCATTTTTGGTTGTCCAATTAAGCGTTGCTGTTCCTCCGTAAGCAACTGCTTGCGTAGCTGGAGTAAGGGTACATTCTGGAACTTTTGGCACGTCACATTTATAACTAATAGTCGTTTTAACAATTTGACTGTATGCCCAAGTTTGGAAGTTACTTAACTCAAGGGCGGTTGCCTTGGCTTGGTTTTTTACTTCAAAGTCGCCACATTGCGCCGGTTTATTTACCTTTCCAACCCAGACAATAGTACCGGATTCATTAGGTGTAAGTTCAAAACCATTAAAGTGTAGAGTTCGATCGGAACTTGTATATACAGGTTTATCTAAATATCCTGCTCCCAAGTTGCTGGTATAAGTATTTCGTAAGTAACTAACGTTAGGATCGATAACATCTTCAATCATGACGCCACTGCCAGTACAACTAGCATCGCCGATGTTTTTTACCGTTATGGTGTAGGTGAGTTCTTGCTCTGGTATTGCAGTAGCCGTATTAACCGTTTTTTCAACTACTAGCTCACAGGGTTTAGGAGTCGAACAATCATTATTAATTGCTGTTTTTACAGTCTGACTGTACACCCAAGTTTGGAAGTTATTTAACTCAAGGGCGGTTGCCTTGGCTTGGTTTTTTACTTCAAAGTCGCCACACTGGGTAGGATTATTTACTTTTCCAACCCAAGTTATAGTACCCGATTCATTAGGATTAAGGGTATTACCATTAAAATGTAGAGTCCGGTCACTAGCTGTATAAACTACTGTTCCTGCATATCCAGCTGTTAAATTACCAGAAACTGTATATCTAACATAAGTAATATTTGGATCCAGGACATCATCAATCTTTACTCCACCGCCAGTACAATCAGCGTCGCCGATGTTTTTAACAGTTATTGTATAAGTTAATTCATCACCCGGTACAGCCGTTGATTTATTAACTGTTTTTTCAACAATGAGCTTACACTGTGTCACTACTGGTGGTTGAATACAAGTAACTTTAACTTCGGCAGTACAAGTTGAACCAGAATCAGAAACACCATAAAGAGTATAGGTGGTATTCACTAGAACATTATTGAAAGTTTTAGAACCAGAATTACCAGAAAGAGCTTCTCCGTTAATAGTCAGGCTTGAAAAACCACTAGTATCCCAATTTAAAGTAACACTTTCTCCAGCATTAATTGTCTTTCGGGTAGCATCAATAACACATTTTGTGTAAGTGTTATTTGAAGCGGAAGAGCTTACAGCTCCAGCTCCTAGGGTAATTCCATCTAATAAACCACCGTCACCGAAACCAAATCCAGTGAAAGCAGAAGTCGTTTCTGTTGACGCCACTAATGCCGACAACAGTAACGCACCAAGAACCATGACACTGGCCACAGTTTTAAAATATTTTTTCATATTTAATAAAGGATTGTTATTCATAAAATTTATACTCTCACCTACACCATATACGCAAGAGTAACGAAGTTTACCAAGTAACTACAATCAAAATTTAGAAAAGAACTAAGGTGAACAAGTGTTCAAGAAGTACGATGTGTTATTGCAAGAATGTCCCTCTGCAGGGATTTTGTCAATATATTGTTACAATTTTCGTACTTCAATTTGCTCTGCTTCCACGATATATCGATCATCCGTACTACCAAAACTATTGCAGGTTGCAAGGGTTAGGCGTTTTTCCGCTCCCGCAATTGGCACCGTCAAATCTTGAGCTTTAGCTCGATAGACTTTATCGACTCGATATTCATATACAGATTCATCTGAATAAACTTCAACAACGTCGCCCCACTCTAAACTTTGAATACCATTAAAAGCTTGAAAATTCTTATTAAAGACGGTTGGTAAATAACTAGAATGTCCAAGAATAAATACATTACCAGCCTGACCCAACTCGGCCGAATCAGGATGTCGAACTACACCATTCAACAAAGCTGCATCGAGATCAGCAATTGCACGTGAAGTTGGATTGGCCACAGAGACTTTTTTGTTGAGTTTTACAATATTAATAGTCAAAGGCAACTCATACTGATTCTCAGTAGTAGAAGCTTCTACTTTAGTAATTACTGGTGAAACTATAGTAAGTGGAAATTCTGTTTTAGTTTCAGATGATACCAAAGCGGTTGAAGTAGCTTCTTCAGATTCATTAGTCGCTGGTGGCTCAGGCACAAAATCGATGGCCACTAAAGCAACGTACGATAAAGTGAACACAATAAAAAACGTGCCTAAAAACACAAACTTTCGTTCCCAAATTTGTTGCAAGATGTAATCCATACCACACTAACTTAAATTTAATTATAGCACTTATATATACAAAGTCAAGACAGCTGACATCAGTTGGTGTTTTGAATTAGATTTGACAAGACTCTATCATTGTGGTATTTTCTTGGGACTATGAATGACGTACCAAAAACAAAAAAGACTGCCCTGCTAAAGATACTCGCTATCTTCGTTTTTATTGGATTAATCACTTGGACATCAATTAAATTGGTGGCCGTTGCGCCGCAAGCATTCTCTTCTCTCGCCTCTTTGGCTGAAGGCCTGAATCAATATCGAAACACTCTTACAAATGATTCTAACGAAGCCACTACTACTCCAGCTTCGATTACCGTAACAAGCAACAAAACGCTCGTCCCGGCAGGAGACAATTTTGAGCTAGCATGGAGCATTGCAGAAAACCAAGGCACTTATACCTTCTCTTACGATTGTACTGAGGGTGTAGCTTTAGATATTTTAAATATTGATGGTATCCGTAGCATTAACTGCAACACTACCTATAATGTAGGAAATGTTTCTACATTAAGCCTTAAGGCTGATTCCGAAAAAAATCGGTTTAGTGAAGTAAATTATCAAATTGCTTTTTTAGCGACGAACGATACCACGCCCCGAGCTACCGGCTCAGCTTCTATAACCATCGTTAATGACAAATTATCTGATCTTGCAATGAAACCAGATACTGAACCAGCGCCAACTGAAGAAATAGTGGTTACTGAAACAAAAACCACTTCAGTTACTACTAAACCAGCTCCGACTTACCAACAGGAATATGTTTACACCATACCAGTCTCTGACCCAAATGGTAAAACTGACATGGCAGTGTCTTTTATAAACACTGGTAGAATTGTAGTTGACACTTTTTTCACTGGCGCAATTAAACAAAATGAATCTGGAGCTATCCAGTTTGCCGTAAAAAATCAAGGCACTAAAACTTCGAGTGACTGGACTTTCTCTGTCACTCAACCAAACGGTGAGACTTACACTTCAGCTAAACAAAAACCTTTAAAACCTAACGAGCGAGCTGTACTAACAGTTGGTTTCAATACAATTGATAAAAGCTCTCACAACTTCTTAGTATCAGTAAGTGAAAATACTGATAAAAACAACTTGAATAATAATTTTACAAAGACTGTGACTTTCTTGAAGTAAGAATTGTTGGTAATAAAAAAAACGGGTGAAGCCAAAGGCTTCACCCGTTTTTTTATCTATCTCTAAATATCGATAGTCGCCATCTTGGCGTTACTTTGAATAAATGACTTACGACTTGGTACGTCGGTTCCCATCAAAATGTCGAAAATCCTATCCGCTGCTTCAGCATCATCAATGGCTACTTGTTTGAGAATTCGGTTGGCTGCATTCATAGTAGTCTCGCCCAATTCTTCAGCATTCATTTCTCCCAAACCTTTGTAACGCTGAATTCGTGCGCGGCCAGTTTTTTTAGCAGACACTTCAGCTCCTTCTACTTCTTCACCTTCTACTTCCATATCTATTTCTTCATCTACTTCTTCGCCCATATCTTTTAGGATGGCAAATTTTTCAGCATCATCAAAAGCATAACGGACGTCTTTACCTTTCTGGATTTTATACAGTGGTGGTTGTGCAATGTAGATAAATCCACCCTCAATTAACGGCCTAAAATAACGAAAAAATAGTGTTAGTAACAAAGTACGAATGTGTGCTCCGTCGACGTCCGCGTCAGTTGCAATGATTACTTTATGGTAGCGCAGTTTTGAGATATCAAACACATCACCGATGGCTGTACCAAGCGCAATTACAAGATTTTTAATCTGCTCCGAGGCCAACATCTTATCAATGCGAGCTCGTTCCACGTTAAGAATTTTTCCACGTAGCGGCAAGATGGCTTGTGTCTTTCGGTCCCGGCCCATCTTAGCCGAACCACCCGCTGAGTCTCCCTCCACAATAAATAATTCTGAATCTTCCGCCCGCTTGCTTTGACAGTCGGCCAATTTTCCCGGCAATGACATCCCTTCCAACAAACCTTTTCGCAAGACACTATCTTTAGCTGCCTTAGCTGCCTTACGTGCCTTGACGGCAATTACTACTTTATTAATAATCGCCTTAGCATCATCGGGGTTCTCTTCCAGGAACATGTTGAAAGCCTCACTGAAAACTGACTCGGTCGCGCCACGAGCTTCGACAGATCCGAGCTTAGCCTTAGTCTGACCTTCAAACTGAATCTCTGGCATCTTAACCGAAATCACAGCAGTGATACCTTCCAGCACGTCATCTCCAGTAAAGCCGGCATCTTTATCTTTGACCGAGAAAAAGTTTCCTTTCTTGGCGTAGTTATTCAAGGTACGAGTTAAAGCCGTCTTAAACCCAGTAATATGAGTACCGTGTTCTGGGTTATAGATGTTATTAGCGAAGGCAGTAATGCGCGGAGAAATATCATCAACGTACTGCAACGCAACCTCGACTGATAATACTTCAGGAGTTACATTATTTTTCTCGACGTAGAAAATATTCTTATGTACTGGTTTTTGATGCTTGTTATTGAAAGCCACTAATGACTTTAATCCCCCTTCAAAATAAAAGTTTTGGTGTGGAACCGGTAAGTGCTCATCCGATAGATAAGTCTTGCCTTTAACATCAAGTTTAGCTTGTTGCTCCTCATCTAAATCACGAGCATCAATCACCGTAATTTTCATGTCTTTCACTAGATACGCTTGTTGTCGTAAGTGAGTAACGATTCGTTTGTAATCGTATTTAATTTCTTTAAAGATAGTTACATCAGACTGGAAAGTGATGATGGTGCCTTTTTCTTTTGAAGGACCAACTTTCTTTACTTTGTATTTTGGTATACCAATACCGTATTCCTGAATGTAATGACCTCCGTCTTTATGTACTTCAGCAATCAGATGAGTCGAGAGTGCATTCACTACTGAGATACCAACGCCGTGAAGTCCACCCGAAACTTTGTAACCAGATTCCTCACCACCGAATTTACCGCCGGCATGAAGGACAGTTAAAATAGTTTCAAGCGCTGATACTCCAGTCTGCTTGTGCATATCGACAGGAATACCACGACCATTGTCTACGACGCGAATATAGTCGTTAGGTAAAAGAGTTACTTCTACTCGGTCAGCAAAACCACCCATCGCTTCATCGCGTGAGTTATCAAACACCTCCCAAATCAAATGGTGCAGCCCATCAGGACCAGTCGTACCAATGTACATTCCGGGACGCTTTCGCACCGGCTCCAGTCCTTCTAGAACTGAAATTGAAGAGGCGTCGTAACTTTTATCTTTAGGTTTTTTCTCAGACATGACAACAGTAAATAATCAATAAATATAGCGCTATTATAGCAGAAAACAGATTTTTTTGCTTGTGGAAATCGTTCAGTTTTACTAGTCATAACAACATTCCAAATAAAATTCAAGCTGGTGTAAAGGACTATTACATTTGCTGGATTACCGCCCCTCCCAACCTTTGGCTGTGACCGCTTGATAAACTGTTTCCATGATTGGGTTTATTTCAATATCGGTCAGAGTTCGTTCTGTGGACTGGAAAATTAAACGAAAAGCATAAGAGGTGCGAGCGTCTTTAGTGAAGGTATCGAAGAGAGTGTGCCGAACAAGCAGCGGGCCGGCAGCAGCTACTAGCGTCTCAGCTACAACCTCAGCTACAACACCGTCATCCACCCACAGTGCGATATCACGCGCAATGGCTGGATACAACGAGAAGGCTTTATAACTTACTTGAGAAAGAGCCGGCAAAGCGTCGTAAGCATCAGGCACTGGCAGAGTTTTTAACACAACATCAAGATTACCTTCCGCCACGCCTTTTTCAGTCTGCCAAACAACCTCAGCTCCGAGTATTTTCTCTACAGCCGTACAACCATTTTTTATGATGACATCATCTTTAGGACTGTAACCATTTCCTTTCGTACGAACACCAAGAGAAATCGCTATGTATTCAGAAACAGAAGTTTCAGTTTTTATAAATACCGTTCCAATTTCAAACACTCTTATATCAGGAATACCAAGCAAATCAGTATGTATGAAATTTGCATCAAGTACTGCGGTAATATTTTTTCGTAGCGATTCACGCACATAACTCTTGTCGCTAGCTAGCGCATTTTGCAGCTGAATTGTGCCCTTTTTCTGAAAGGATGAGGTCATCACTTCAGAAAAACCTTGCTCAAGTAGCACCCGACGGATTCTTTCTGTGTAGTATTGCTTAACATTAATCTCAGCAAGAGACTGTGCTTCAGGCATCACTGAAACAATATTATGAAGACCATAAATTCGACCCACTTCTTCAATGTAGTCTTCTTCAATCACAAGGTCAGATCTTTCCCAAGGTGAACGGACAGTTATTGAATCGGAATCTTCTTCAATCACCTCAGCTCCCGTTCGTAAAATAATTTTCTTCACTTCAGCTAGTGACAAATTTAGTCCGAGTAAACGATTAACATTGATCCGCGACACATTAGTTATGTTTTCTTTTTGTTTAACTAAATACTCGTCAACCAAACCAACACATTCGCCTCCAGCAATTTCGGTAATCAATTTTATAATGTCCCGCTGCGCATATGGTGGCAATTCGCGTGACGGTTCGTTTTCAAAGCGCTTAGATGCATCAGTTAAAATACCGAGACGGCGGGCGGTTTTTCTAATTACTTGAGGATCAAAGTGAGCAGCCTCAATGATAATATTTTTAGTACCCGAATGAAGCTCGGCGAAGCGACCGCCTTTAACACCAGCTAACCCAACAGGGCTATCCGTTGAACCTTCAACTATCAGCAATTCTGTACCCGTCAGTTCAATTATACGGTCTTCAGTTTTTCCTCCTTCAGCCAACAAGCTGACAGTCTCACCCACCACAGCAAATCGAATACCAATCTGCCACTGACCATTCATCTGCGGAAACAAATCTGCATCGTAAGCATGCATTGGTTGACCCAAGGAATACATGACGTAATTGGTAGCGTCTACAATATTATTAATTGGACGTTGCCCCATAGCGCGCAAACGTTTTTGCAACCACTCCGGAGATTCTTTTATTGTAACTCCTGTGATAACGGAGGCAGTAAAGCGCGGGCAAGCTGCGCTATCGGCAATTTGAATTGAAACTTTATCTGTCGGAGACAAGGAAACTAATTCGGCTAAAGGGTCGCGGGCTAATGCTGTATCGGTAATCGTAGCTAACTCACGGGCAATCCCGCGCATTGAAAGACAGTCACTCGAACGATTCGGCAAGACGTCTACATCAATCACCGACTCCCCTGCCACCTCTTCTATTCCATCCACTTCAAAAGCATGAAAGGTTAACAATTCTTCTACCTTGTTAACATCAGGTAATGATTCACCTAAATAATCTTTTAACCAACTGTGTATTACTTTCATATTTTAAAATTGATTAACAAATCTTAAATCACCAGTATAAGAATCACGCACGTCTTCTATTCCATATTTCATCACTCCTAAGCGATCAATTCCAATACCAAAAGCGAAACCAGAATAAATTGCTGGGTCGATATTACAACCCTTAAGTACATTCGGATGCACCATACCAGCCCCCATCACCTCAATCCACTTTCCAGCCAACTTACTATCGCTTTCCAATAACTTCATATCAATTTCCACACCCGGTTCCACAAATGGGAAAAAGCTGGGACGAAAACGGACTTCCGTTTTACCGCTAAAAAATTTAGAAAAGAAATATTCCAATGTTCCCTTTAGGTGTCCAAGATGAATTCCTTTATCAATACACAAACCTTCAAGTTGGTAGAACTGAGCTTCATGTGTCGCGTCAGTTGATTCATTCCGAAAAACTTTTCCGGGGATAATAATTTTAATCGGCGGTTCGTGTTTTTCCATGTAGCGCACTTGCACGGGGCTAGTTTGGGTTCGTAACACCATTGGTTCGGACACATCTTTATCTTTGAACCAAAACGTATCCTGCATATCACGAGATGGATGATCTTTCGGCACGTTAAGCATATTGAAGTTATAATGCTCAGTTTCCGCTTCCGGTCCTTCAGCAAATACAAAACCTATTTCAGCAAAAATAGCATTGATTTCAGAAATCATACTGGTAAGTGGGTGCTGATGTCCTTGTGGTGTTTGCATAGTATTTTAGTTTTGTACGTGATTAAATTGGTTGAATTTCAGTAACAAGTTCGAAGTATTTATCTCCATCCATTATATAAATAACTCCGTTTTCGACTACCGTTCGGAAGTCAGTTCCGGGGTAAACTTGTTGTGTGTTTTGCCATGAACGATCGTCAATTTCTGTGACATATAATCCGTCTTGTAATTGTAATAGAACTAAGTCTGAACTATTAGGAAAAAAGTCGTACAAGTAAACATCTTGACGCAATCGATCTAGCTTTATTTCTGGACGACAAATACGATTACTGTCAATTAACATAGGGGTAGTAGTAGACAGTAACAACTTACTTACTTGAAGAGCAACATGATTACCGTACCGTAAAGCAGTAGAGCTAGGTGTGTCGTTTGTAATGCAAAAATAGTACGGTATATTTTGCACTGTACCATTCCAGACTGCATACAATTCGCCTGTTTTTTCTACCAAACTCATATTGCCACGCTCGACTAACACTTCCGTAGTAGTTGCCTCAATCAACACTTCAGTACTGGTTGAAAATCTAAACCGATCAACTTCATCCATAATTTTCTTAAACACTGATTTAGTACTAGTTGCAGTAGAACTAGCAAACAGACTTTTAACAAAAGTGTATTCATCATTCAATTTGTAATTACCAGTCCGGGTAGATAAGGTAATTAATACTGGCAATGTCGTTGTTACACCAGAAAATAATTGCGTTGTGCTCGCCACTCCTAAATACACGGGTGTACCAGTCGCTGTTACATATTTCGTAATGGGACGAACATGAGGCACTATTGGCATATTAAATGCCGAAGCTTCGGTTACTATATACGCATCAATTGGTAGTTCTTTAACCCAAGTTAAAAGATCTGGCCGCTGCACCACAACTCTGTGTTGTCCAGCTGCGATATTTTGAATGTAGTACGCTGAGCGGAACAATCGTGGACGATCCACTTGTTCTTCGTCTAAATAAACATCAACTTCTAAATTATCAGTAGTGATATACATACCGCCAGTTGTCACAATGGCAGTTTCTTGATTTTCGAAATTAAGCCGATAGCCTGTTGTGTAAAAAATCAACGCCGGTAAAGCTAGCACGAATATAACTACCAATGATAAGAAAAAACGTTGACGACTTTTTAGCGATAAACTTTCAATTTGTGGTTCCATAAGAATAAATTATTTTTCACGTTTTGGGGTCACCCAGAAGCCCATGTATTTACCAAACATTAATCGGGTCTGTGCATCTAATCCTGGAATTGCACTAAAGACAATCATTGTTAGAGGCACCATAATCCACTGTAAAACCATTACTACATAACGAAAGCGACTATGGTGATCTGGTCGTGGCGGAGTAAGCGAAAGTGAAATGATTGAAGACACTACCAGACCTACCATGGATACAATCAACAAGTTACGGACCATAATCGGCAGCTCGTATGAAAGGACCGTCGCATGGAACTCTCGAGTTCCAAGGAAGATTGGTGCCCAGCCCAGAATGAAAAGCATAATCGGATTGGTCACTAGTGACCAATACCCTTCTCCTTGCATCAGAGCTATCGCCCATCGTTTCTTTAGCGGTATCGCTTTATTTTTACTAAAATGATAAATAATGTAACACCAGTTTTCTACTCCGTAAGTCCAACGGCGATGTTGTTTATAAATATTTTTCATAGTTCCCCACCAAGTCGGAGCAATTGTTGCATCCATCGCAATCGGGTACGACAGTGACACAACTTCAAAATTACCGTTATTGGCAATCAGTAAATTCCAGAAGATACGTGAGTCTTCACTGACTACGTTAGCCTGACCATAACCAATTTCATACAAAGCCTGGAAACTAACTGAGTGCGAAGAAAACGTCGCAGCCTTATCAGGTCGCTCTTGCATAATCATTTGCCAAAACGTACTAGACATCGCCATTACTCGCGATAGCGCTGGAGCATCCCAAAGGTTGTTAGTAAAAAGTGGTACTGGTTGAAATGCACTCTTGTATGGATTTTCGGTGGTAAGAAAATGCCACATCAAACAATTAAAATAATCTGGATAAATAACTGTATCGATATCAAAAATAGAAGTGAGTATATTTTTGTAAGGAATAGCATTTGTATCAATAATTTTTCTCCGCACTTCTTGTAATGCAAAGTGTGTATTTGAACCTTTGCCAGCTAACTCACCAGCAATATCAGCAGGATGAATCGTAACAAGAAAATGACCAAACTGAGCAGCGTACTCTGTCTCTATTTCGCGAGCCATTTGTCCAGCCTCTTCGCCAGCTCGAGCTTCTGCCGCCAGCACAACGATTAATTTCTTTGGATCATACTTAGCTGCTAACAAACCCTTAATAGCGCCATCAAGTACTTCTTTTGGTTCTTGATAATAAGGTAATATTATCAATTGATAATATTGACCGTAAGAAAACTTCTGCATTAATAGCTGCCAATCAAGTTCCATGTGGTGCCGCAAACGCTTCCAGTTGTAACGAACATGATACGAAAGGAAGATAGTCTTCAGCACCCAATAGATTGCAAATGCAATAATAAAATACGCAGCATAAAAAGGCGCATACATTGACGCTAAGATAATTCCAATCAAAGTTAACCAGGCGGCTAGTCCAGG
Source organism: Candidatus Parcubacteria bacterium (assembly GCA_041173745.1). Classification (GTDB taxonomy): domain Bacteria; phylum Patescibacteriota; class Minisyncoccia; order Phycocordibacterales; family UBA918; genus OLB19. The sequence goes on from JBEDID010000002.1 coordinate 15,348, forward strand.
TACGATTTCTAGAAAACGATAAAATCGGTAATCTTTACCAGTAAGCTCGGTTGCCCGAGAGACCCTAAAGTCTGCCCGCCGAGCATACGGCAATAAGTGTGATTGTTCATCCATGAATACCAGTGAGTATAGCGCTGTTTGCAAGTAAAATAAAGGGTTTTTAGGGTGTAACATGGTGTAGTAATAAACTAGTCTCTAAATCAATAAAACGTACGTAATGACGCCTGTATGCAAAGCATACAGTGTGGCCTCGCTTGGAAGTAGGTACGCCTAGCAGAGGCTAGGCAGAGTCAATAAAAAATAACCCAAAGAAAAGTTTACTTTTCTTTGGGTTATTTTTTATGTGTTCCACTCGCTTCACTCGTCCTACTTCTCTCGCATCGGAGCCACCTGTCAGATTCGAACTGACGACCTACGGTTTACAAAACCGTTGCTCTACCAACTGAGCTAAGATGGCAATATTTAATTTTCTACTTTTGTACCACTAAAGCCTGCTGGCTGTCTGATACGTCCTGCATCTTAGCAGAAAACAAATTGTTTTACCAGTTAATTTTTTAACAACTAACGCAAGTCTTCTAGTTTTTGATGTCGTAGTTTTTTCTGTTCTCCTGGAGTGAGGGCTGTATCTTTTTTATGTACTGCCATTTTTCGTAAATGGTTATACTCACTAAGCTGCCTTTTTTCCGCCCTGAGTCGTTTGGTCCTGGTCCGATTACGTTCAAACACTGACTCAAAATAGGTGTACACAGCAACAATCATTCGCAGCAATGTTCGCAAGACAGAATGAATACTGTAATACCAATGGAGTTGCAAAATGTATTTTACAAAATGTCCCCAATTGGTAACTATCGATCTTTCAATTCCTTCTACCACTTCGTCCAACCAAGCTCGTAGAGCAACCGCAAAAAAACGCCGACCGCGCCGACGTTCTTTTTCAACCATTACTAGCATTAAAAGCAAAGTAAAAACACTTATTACAAATGCTGTCAGGGCTGAAGTAATCATTAAGGCTATTTAACCGACAAACGTGAAATCTTTTGAATAGATACGTTCTCGCCAAATTTTTGTATTGCTCCAGTCACCATTTCTCCAATCGTGACTTCTGGATTTCGGATGAAATCTTGCTCCATAAGAATTTGGTCTTTGAAGTAAGCAGAGATTTTACCAGCCATGATTTTTTCTTTCATTTCTGGAGTTTTGTCGCCAATTTCAGTCGCAAAAACTTCTTCGGCTTTTTTTAGTACTTCGGCCGGGACTTCTTCTTTATTGATATACTTGGGATCAGTAGCTGCAACATGCATAGCAATATCCTTTGCCAATGTTGTAAATTCAGCATTCTTGGACACAAAGTCAGTTTCGCAAGCGAGGAATACTAAGGCTGCTACTTCATTAGTATTGTGCATGTAAGCACCAATTGAACCAGCACCGAGTTCACGGTCTGACTTTTTCTCAGCGGCTTCACTGCGCTTCTTTTTAAGAATTATAACGGCTTTATCCATGTCTCCCCCAGCTTCCTCCAGTGCTCTCTTGCACTGCATCACTGAGATACCGGTTTTGTCTCGTAACTCTTTTATTTGGATTGATGTGATTTCCATACAAATTTACTAATGAACTAGATAATGAATGTGTTTACGTTACTCCAAGATGGAGATTACGCAGGACGACGATTAGTAACCGGCGCTGGACGACGATTAGTAACTGTAGTTGGTCGCCGAACTTCGACTGGTTTGGGAACAAAGGCTGCTTTTCCTTCTACATAAGCAGCTACCAACTCATCAAGAATTAGTGAGACACTACTTTGAAGTGAATCGTTAGCTACTACTGGGAATTTAATCTGTGAAGCGTCACAGTCAGAACCCATAATTGCAATTACAGGAATTTTCTTTCCCATTGCCTCTGCTACAGCAATTGTGTCATGACGTGGGTCAACCACCAACATCATGTCAGGTAACTTTGGCATTTTTGAAATACCGAAAAAATTGAAAGTCAATTTAGCTACTTCACGACCAATCACTACTCTTTCCTTCTTAGTGTACTTTCTCTCCAATTCTCCAGACTCCTTTTCGTGAGTAAGAGCTTCAAGACGATTAATACGCCGTTTGATTTCGCTGTAGTTAGTAAGCATACCGCCAATCCAACGATTGGTAACGTATGGTGATTCAGTTTTTTCAGCGGCAGTCTTCACGATAAGTGAAGCTTCGTCTTTTGTACCGACGAATAATACTGTTTTACCTAGTTGACCAGCGTCTCTAAGTGCGTCCTTGGCTGCTTCTAGTAAGGCGGTAGTTTTTTCGAGATCGAAGATGTCGTTACCATCCTTTGTTGTGTAAAGGAATGGTACAACAGTTGGGTGACGGCGACTTTTCTTGAATCCAAAATGAGACCCAGCTTTGAAAAGACGGTCGATGAATGAAGTTTTATCGGTTGTTGTAGTTGACATAATAATTTATATAGGCAAAAAGCGAGTTAACGCTCGAGCTGCGAGATATTACCATAAGCACCAAGCGAGTGCAATAGGTTAATCTTCATCTTCTCCAGTAATTAGGCCGTCGCCAGAAGCAAACGCTTGTAAAGTTTCAATAATCGGAGCCAAGTTTCCGCCGAGTGTAGCCTCGATAGTGTGCCATGATTGCTTAATACGGTGGTCGGTAATACGGTTTTGTGGAAAGTTGTAAGTCCGGATTTTTTCTGACCGGTCACCCGTACCAATCTGGTTCTTCCTCACTTCAGCATGTTTACGTATCTGTTCTTCTTCATGCAGAGCTTCTAACTTTGCAATTAAAGTGGTCATTGCCTTTTCGCGGTTTTTAAGTTGCGATCGATCGGTCTCACAACGCACGTCGATTCCCGTTGGTCGGTGAATCAGACGGACCGCGGTTTCTACTTTATTAACATTCTGTCCACCAGCTCCACCGGCTCGAGAGAATTCCATATCAATATCACTAGGATTGATTTGAATTGTCGGCTTCTTACGCATCGGCAACATTGCTACTGAGGCAGTCGAGGTATGAATCCTACCCTGCTTCTCAGTGGCTGGGATACGCTGTACGCGGTGTACTCCGGTTTCGTAACGCAAGTGGTCATAGACGTTCTTCCCGAGTATCTCGAACGAAGCTTCTTTATAACCACCAGCTTCAGTTGCTGACACATGCTCGCGCGTGGCCGGCCAATGATTAAGTTCGGCGTACGTTAAGTACATACTGGCCAGCTCAGCCGCAAACAGTGAGGCTTCATCCCCACCGGCTCCAGCTCGCACTTCCAGAATCACTCCATACGGTCTTTCTTCCTCTTCTTTACCAGCTTCTAGAATACGCTCCATTTCAGCGTACTGCGTAGTAAGTTGCGCAGTCAGACCATCAATCTCTTCTCGCGCCAGCTCAGCCATGTCTGGATCACTCTCAGCCATTGCTTCTGATTCAGCGCGTTGTTTCAGCAACATATCAAAATGGCTCGCTAAAAATTGCGTCTTATGATTGTCGCGAAAGGTTTGTAATGTTTCTTCAGAAAATTCCATAAAGCAATAGTACCGAATCTTTCTTTAATAGCAAGCAGGCAAATCATTTTGTTCAGTTTATAAGAAGAGAATTTGTCTGCCTTAGTCAAACTAAAACCCAAAACCTTAAAAAGACACGAATCAAGTTCTCCGCTCAAAACTGCTAGACGCAGTGTTTCCGCGAGGTCTTTTTAAGGTTGTGGTTTTTAGTTTTATATAAAAAATAAAAAACTGCCGAAATATTAATTCCGGCAGTTTCTATTTTCACTATACCTTCTTCTTGCGAGCAACAACTTTGCCAACTCGATTCTTGAAGCGCTCTACTCGTCCAGCCATGTCCATTACCTTCTCTTGTCCAGTATAAAATGGATGAGAGGCACTAGACACATCAACGCGAGTCAATGGATACTCAACACCATCAGTCCATTTGTCAGTCGCTGTTGTTTCGATAGTTGAACCAATCAACATTCTTTCGTCTGATGAGTTATCGTGGAAAATTACCATACGGTAGTTTTTTGGGTGAATGTCTTTTTTCATATATTTATTACTTCGGCGTGCCCATTGAAATTAATTACTTAATTTCTGGAATATAATAAGCGGACACACCTAATTTCTTGTGTCGAATACTATAACAGATGTTGCAATTTTGGCAACTGACTACTGACCTAAGATTTGAATTTCTTGGGCGAGACGGGATTTTCGATTCATTACTTGATCACCATAGAAACCATTAGCGGGATTATTAGCACCACCCCAACCGGCATAGTAACGCAAAGCCGCTGTACGGTCACCACTATACGAACCGTTCGCTCCGTTATCACGCATCAATAGTGCAGTTGCAATGAAGGCATCTTGGTTCACGAATGGATTGGATGGGCCGCTGCCGCCATTGATACTTCGAATCGCGTCAGCCGACTGGCTATATTCCCAACCATTACCATTGTTAACAATACCGCCATAAATCGCCCACGTCGAAGGAATGAACTGCGATGGACCCATTGCTCCTCCCCAACCAACTCGGCTACCGTTTTGAATAATTGGACACGACACAGTACGAGTAAGCGGATCAAAACCAACCGCTCTAGCAATCGCTAAGAATACTGGTTCATCCCGATCAGGATGCATAACCGGTCGACTACTGTGACTATCGGTAAAGAGACAGTTACCGAGATTGGAACCAATGTTTGTTTCTTGCTCCAAAATACCTAAAATAAGTGCAGCATCAACTCCTGTTACTTTAGACGCATATTTCGCCAAACGCACCGCTTCAGGAAAAGCAATTCCTCCACCGCCACCAAGCAAACCGAAGAGTGCGTTGCGGAGTTGTGAAGCTGTCTTCTGTTGCGAACTAAGCAGTGTCTGATATTCTTTCTCCTCGCCTTTTGTCACTGTCAGAATTTTAGATTTGTTAGCTTCCTTTATTTGAATCTCTTTTTTCTGTAGTTCTTGGATTCGTTTCATTTCTGCCTCTGTCTCTTGCTTACCTTCCAATTGACTTTTCTGATCAATGGTGTCGCGGTGAATACCGTGTAAAACTCCGAGCGATTCATTGAGTGATTGTTTAATTGATTTAAAAGTAGCGATATCAGTAAAAAATTCCGAGAAATTTTGTTTACTGAGCATAACTTCCACCAGTGAGAATTCTTCAATTTGTGCCGACTTACGAACCAAATCTGCTAATGAGGCCTGCTGCTTAATCGACTTTTCTGCCAAAATATCTAGCACAACTTCTTTTTCACCAATCTGGTCATAAAGCTGTTCGATAGCTAATGACCTAGCCTGAATGCCCAGTTGAGTTTTTTTAATGTCGCTTTCGATGATCGACATATCACGTTCCAAGGACTGTCGTTCACTCTGTTTATCTTCCACCAGTCTTTGCTGAGTAAGAATTTGTCGCTCCACATTTTGTAAATCTGTCTCTAGTCGTTTTTTTCGCTCAGCGTCAGATTCAGCGTGCGTTGAAAATGGCAACAGTAAAAAAGTGGTTAATAAAATACCGGACATGTACCTTTGTATCATGTCCGGTATTATACCAGAGACTTCTGCCGATTTAGACTCGACAAAATCCACATTTATCTTTATTCTGTCTCCTTCTTACCTTTTTTCTCGGCTGTAATCGCATCCATATCCACAACGACTGACTCAGCGTCCTCTTCTGCTTCTTTATTCGCAGCTACAATTACAACTACTTCATCAGCTTCGGCAGAAATTTTTACTCCAGTACCAACCTTTAAATCACCGATAGTGATTCGGTCTTCAACTGTAACCAAGACACTTAGGTCAACATCAATGTTTGATGGCAAGTTAGCGGGTAGACAAACTACTTCTACTTCATGAATAATTTTTGACACTGAACCATTCTTTGCCTGCTCAACCGGAGCTTCACCAATAAAGTGCAGAGCAACATTAGCTGTCATTTCTTTACCTCGTTCGATGGCATAAAAATCTACATGCATCACTCGTTGTTTCACTGGATTAAAATCAATATCCTTAACTAGTACTTCAATTGATTTTTCTAAACCAGTCAATTCTACAATGGTTGATTCACCGGCGACTTTACGAATTTTATCAAACTCTTGTTCATCAAGAGTGATATTAAGGGGAACTTGTTTTGGACCGTAGATTACTGCTGGTATTAGGCTACTAGTTCGTAAAACTTCTGTCTTTATCGATTCGTCACGCTTCGTGACGGCTAATGTGATTGTCATAATCTCTACAGCGTACCACAGTTTTATACTTCGTCACTAAACAGCAATACTCCCCACCACTGTAAATTGCTCCGCCGGTCGATGTTATACTCACTGGGTATGTCACAACAATACGATTTTGTCGCCATCGGCGATATACTCATTGACGCTTTTATTGAATTAAACAAAGACGAAGCCGACGTATCCATCGACCTCGACTCAGGTCGAAAAACTCTACACATGCCGTTTGGAGGAAAACTACCCTACAATGACATAACTGTCATTAATGCGGTGGGAAACTCCCCTAACGCCGCTGTAGCCGCCCACCGCCTCGGTTTAGAAACTGCCCTAGTAACCAACCTTGGTAACGACCGTAATGGTAAAGATTGTTTAGAAGCGTTGCGGCACGAAGGGGTTCATACCGATTTCGTAAAATTGCATGAAGGCAAAGTTACCAACTATCACTATGTGTTGCGGTACGGACCAGAGCGCACTATTCTAATCAAACACGAACATTACCCTTACTCATTACCAGACTTCCCTGTTGCACCACGTTACTTTTACTTCTCCTCAGTGGGAGACCACGGTATTCCTTATCATCATGAAATCGCTGATTACGTAAAAAATAATGAGACCAAATTAGTCTTCCAACCAGGCACCTTCCAGATTAAAGTTGGAGTTGACGCAATCCGCGACATCTATGAAAATACTGAAATCTTCTTCTGCAATAAAGAAGAAGCTCAAGAAATTCTCAAGAATGAAGAGCAACATATTCCAACTCTTATCCGTGGCTTGCGCGAACTCGGACCAAAGATTCCAGTTGTAACTGACGGACCAAACGGAGCCTTTACTATCGATACTGATGATCAAGCTTGGTTCATGCCAATGTATCCAGATCCAGCTCCACCAGTTGATCGTACCGGTGCCGGAGATTCATTCTCTTCCACTTTTACCGCCGCTATAATCTTAGGAAAAGACCCAGCTGAAGCGCTATCATGGGGACCAATCAACTCCATGAACGTCGTTCAATATGTCGGCGCGCAAGCAGGTTTACTTACTAAAGAAGAACTAATCAAGCACCTTGATAACCGACCAGAAGAATACCAAGCTACAAAAATAAACTAAAATTAGTTTAACGTAAAACAGGCAGATCAGATTGGTCTGCCTGTTTTTTATTATCAAATTATTGTTCGGTTACAAAATTATAAATCGGTCGGCCCAAAGGGCCGACCGATTCACTTCTTACTTCAGCTAAAATAACTAACCTAGCAACTTTCGAGCCGCGGCTACAATTGAAGGAGTATCCATTCCATAATGCACAATCAATTCATCTGGCTCGCCTGACTGACCAAACATATCACGAACACCAATTCGAATCATTTTGGTAGGAATCGTTTCCGACAGATGTTCTGCCACTGCACTACCGAGTGCGCCAATTATTTGATGTTCTTCAACCGTCACGATTGCTCCATGCTCAGACGCGAAGGCTTCTAGAGCCGCTCCGTCTAGCGGTTTAATAGTTGGCATATGAAGCACCGAAGCGCCCACACCTGAACGATTAAGTTCTTCAGCGGCCATCAAAGCATTAAAGAGTAGGGCGCCGGTTACGACAATTCCTACCTTTTGTTCATGAGCCTCGTCGCGTGAATACATGCGCTGTGCCTTACCAATTTCAAATGGTGATTCTGGAGTTGTTACTACCGGTGTATTACTGCGACCAAGTCGGAAGTAAATTGGACCATCATGTTTAGCCGCCGCCAAAGTAACTTTTCTAGCTTCATGAACATCGGCTGGAGCAATCACTATCATGTTAGGAATAGCGCGCATGATAGCCATGTCTTCAATCGCCTGATGAGTCGCGCCGTCTGGCCCAACTGATATCCCCGCATGAGCACCAACAATCTTCACATTACTATTGTTATACGCAATCGTAGTGCGAATTTGTTCCCAGTTGCGACCAGGTGAAAACATCGCGTAGGATGCAATAAACGGAATCTTTCCCATTGCTGCCATACCAGAAGCGACAGAAGCCATACTTTGTTCAGCAATTCCAACTTGAATAAAGCGCTCTGGAAAAGCTTCGGCAAAATCATTAGTGCGAGTTGATTCAGTCAAATCGCAACACAATGCTACTACTTGAGCATCACGCTTTCCAGCCTCGAGTAGTCCTTCGCCATAACCATTACGAGTCGGTATTCTTTCGACAGTATCAGGGGCGAGATTTGGTTGTAAGTGTTGTGCAAACATAATTATGAAATATCTTGAGCTGCAATAGTACCGGCTAAAGTGCGGAGTTTTCTCAGAGCGACGGCTGCTTGCTCACCCTTAGGAATCCGATCTTCTGGACCTTTACCGGGAGGATTACCATGCCAGCGAAAATCACGCTCAAATACATCTACTCCCTTAGAAGCAATTGTGTGAGCGATAATTACTGAAGGTTGACTGTAGACAGCTTGAGCTTTTCCAATTGCGTCATTCATAGCTCGAATGTTATGACCATCAACTTCTTGGACATCAAAGTTAAAAGCTTCAAATTTTTCAGAGAGTGGCTCTAAGGGCATCACATCTTTGGTATAGCCATCAATCTGAATTCCATTACGATCAACAATCATAATTAGATTGCTGAGTTGTTCTTTACCAGCCAGCATGAGAGCTTCCCAAATCTGTCCTTCATTTAACTCACCATCACCAGTTAGACAGTAGAAGAATTTTGAAGAGTAAGGGTTATCCATCCGCTCAGCCAAAGCCATTCCTAAAGCTTGCGACAAACCAGAACCGAGTGGACCCGAACTTGTCTCAATACCAGGTAAAGTGCCACGATGAGGATGACCTTGTAAACGACTACCAAACTTTCGTAATGTTAAAAGTTCTTCTATAGGAAAATATCCAGCATGCGCCAATGTTGCATATAGGATTGGACAAATATGTCCATTTGAAAGAACCAATCGATCACGGTCGGCCCAATCTGGATTTTCTGGATCGTGTTTTAAGATGCCAAAATATAATAAAGTAAAAATATCTGCCATCCCTAATGGACCAGCAGTATGACCGCTGCCCGCCTCGGTAAGCATTTCAATCACGCTTTGGCGAATTATATTCGCCTTTCGTTCAAGCGCACGAACTTCGTCTGATGTAAGGTACTGCATATTATTTTACTATTATAGCAACCAGCTACTCAATGGGAAAATGTTAATCGTTAATAAGTGCCATTAAAGCTTCGTGCGCTGCTTCGGGATTGATCTGTTTAACAATCTCCGAACCACAAATGAACCGATCGGCTCCGGCTTTTTTTAAGCGCTTGATAGTAGAAGCATTCACACTTCCATCAATCGTAATCGACAGGGCCGGGAATTTATTTTTCACTGTAGCGATTTTTTCAAACACCGCTTCGTCAAACGGTTGCCCTTGATAACCAATTTGGTGAATACCCATCAGTTGAACATAATCAGCATATTGAGCGTATTCCAACAAAGTTTCGATTGGGGTTTCACCACTACAGCTAACTCCGATTGAAGCAACAGTTTGCTCGACAAAAGTCTTAAATACTTCTAACGAAATTGTTTCGACATGGAAAACTAGCATATCAGCCCCCGCTGCGACCCATCTCGTTGCCGCTGCAATCGGCTCTGCGACCATTAAATCGACTTCTAATGTATAGGCATCAAGTACCGGCTTCACAGCCATCGGTTCGCCTAATGGCTCATATGGCCACGAGCTAGTTGGGACAAAAATGCCATCTACTATATCTAGATGAAATTCCCTTGAGAAATGAAGCGCTGTTGCCATCTCGAACACTTCAGCCTGACTTTTAGGAATCACGGCTGGGACAATCTGTGAATATTTCATAAGTGAATTGATCGGGTTATCGTTTCTATTTTTTTATTTCGACGGCGATATTTTTCGTCAGTTAAAGCGTCAGTGTGTAGCCAGTCCCAAATCACCTTTTTGGTCACATCAAGCGTGACGAAACGGGCACCAATCGACAAAATATTTGAATCGTTATGTTGCCTAGATAGGACCGGAATAGATTCTTCCCCACCGTAGAACACAGCGGCACGGACGTTAGGAAAGCGATTTGCTACCATGGCCTCACCCTGTCCTGAACCACCGAAAATAATTGCTCTAGCACTACCATCTTCATTACTCACCGCCTGTGCTGCTTCTGAAATAAAATCTGGAAAGTCGTCTTCGTCGTACAACACTGTCGCACCATGATCTACCACTTTGTAACCCTCACTCCTGAGCCATTTAGCAACCTCTACCTTATGGGCAAAGCCAGCATGGTCAGTTGCTAAATGAATAGTCATGGTGCTTATTATTTTTTTAGAATTTGCCGCGCAGTTTCTGCAACGTGCTCTACTAAGGTCTGTGTGTAACTAGTCTCATTGTCGTACCAAGCTAATACTTTCACTAGATTTCCTCCCACCACTTTTGTAAATGATAAATCAGCTAGTGAGCCAACCCGAGAACCAATGATATCAGAAGAAACAATTGGTTCTTCAGTCGCAGCAAAGATGCGCTGCCAACGTGGCTCCAAAGCAGCCTTGCGTAAAAGGTCATTAACTTCTTCTACTGATGTATCCCGTGAAGCAATAAATGTCACATCAACAATCGAACCTACTGGTACCGGTACGCGCATCGCGATACCGTCAAACTTTCCTACTAATTCTGGATGTACCAAAGTAGTAGCGATAGCTGCACCGGTAGTCGATGGAATTATATTTAATGCTGCTGCTCGACCCTCTCGCAAATCTTTTTTGGATGGACTGTCTACTAATGACTGGCTAGCGGTGTAAGCGTGCACAGTATTAAGAACAGCTTTCTCGATACCGATTGACTCTTTAAGAATCGCTATCAGTGGACTGGTAGCATTAGTGGTACAAGAAGCGTTTGACGAAATGTCGCAAGTAGCGAGCTGTTCTTGATTGACTCCCATTAAAACGGTTACTCCATTTACACCAGCTGCTGCTGCGTCACCTTTAACGGGAGCAGAAATTACTACTCGTTTAGCGCCAGCGGTGAGGTGTTTTTTTGAACCTTCGTACGTAGTAAAGAAACCAGTTGATTCGATTACAATATCAATGTTCATCGCTGCCCACGGCAACTTCTCTGGTTCACGTTCTTGTACAAAAGCAATTTCTTTTCCTCCGACCATCAACTTACCGTCTACCACTTCAACCGTAAATGGGCTCTGTCCGTAGACTGAATCGTACTTAAGTAAATAAGCTAAACTTTCAATACTACCAAGATCATTGATAGCTACAATCTCAAAATCAGCGTGCCCAAAAGCAGAACGCATGAACGTCCGTCCAATTCTTCCAAATCCATTTATTGCTACACGTACCATAAAAACATCTTATTATTAAAATAATTAACTATCTTTAACTATACAGTAAATCAACCGCACTACGTTATGTCTTATCCTCAGTCCGTCTGCGAACAAGAAAGTAAAAAAGTGTCATTAAGGACAATATGACTAGAGCAATTAAACCGGCCTGCGAATATTTATAAATTTGATCCGGAAAAACCACGGCTTCTGTAGGATTTACCACTGGGGCAACAAACTGCAAAGGAGCCTGATAAGTCGCTACAACAAATGCTTCATAATCATAAATAGCAACTTTAATCTGCGAACTACCAATTACCATCAGTGGAGCAATAGTCGCTTCATAGGCTGTCTGATCTTTATTCACACGCAACAAAAATGAGTACACTTGACGATTGTCGGTTGGATCTAAGACGGTCGCAATGATAGATTTTAGATTACCGGCTATTGAGTGGTACGGGATAGAAATCACAAATGACTGGTCACTATTGAGCGATATATTTGTTTTCGATAAATCAAAAACCTCTCCCGTCTGATTTATTTTTATTTCAGCTGCCTGCGGCATTTTCATGTCGACAGTTACACGATTAGTAGAAACGCTAGAGGTCGCTTCAGCTGTGATAATTGGTGCTTGTATACCAGATTGAGGTAGATTATCTCCAGTTTTATCTTCGTCTTTTTGATTAGAGTTTGGTAAAACCAAATTATTCTCAGCGTAAGCCATTGCTACTGCCCCAGATGAAACATTACCAAAAATGTCATAGACAAAGGCTGTGTAGTAGGCCGGAGAATACTGCGCTAATATGCCAACATCTACAACCCCGGTCTCGGTACCTTGGTACACAACCGCACCAGCTTGAGGATAATCAGGAAATCCTATGTAACTACGAACAATACGTACGTAAGCAAATTTATCATCGGTCGGTAATTGCCATGACAATTTCACATCCTCACCTTGGGCTGTTGCTTGAAAACGATTAACATTGACGGGAGAAAACACTTGTTCATTATCTAGAGTCTGAAACCAACCGGACTTTAATACCGAGTGCTGCCCGTATGGAGTGTAACCTATGACTTCATAATTATATTTAGTACCTGGCTCTAATTCTGTCAGTAAAATAGAGTGGTCTTTAGAGTATATTTCTCTAACAACATATCCTAGTTCATACGAAGCAGTCTTTCCCCAACGTACTTCAATCCGCGCTGGTAATGCTGTGGTCAGTTGCAGACTAGTGGTTGAAACTCCTGTTGTAATCGAAAAATCTCGCAGCACCACTCTAGCGATTGTACTTTCAGTAGATGTTACATCTGGGGTCGAAGTCGAAGACGGGGGCAATGGAGGCACTGGTGGAACAACTCCAGAAGTGGTAGTAGCTAAACTGTTTGAACTCGATGAGTAATTTAAAGCAGGATCAAAAGCTCTAATCACATATGAATAAGTTGTACTCGCAGCTAATCCTGCATCAGAATAATTATGTAAAGTGGTGGTAGCAATAGGCAAACCATCACGCACCACAACATAACCCGCCAACATAAAATTGTCGGTTGAAACTGACCATGTGAGATCAATTTGAGTAGCAGCAATAGGAGCCGCTGTAAGTAAAACTGGGGTAGATGGTGCAATGCTATCTGCGCCACTTAATGCTACACGAACATTAAAGGCATTTGAATCGACAGCTTGTACCGACCCTATCTGTACCACAAAGAAAAAGGCACAACCTAAAATAAAAAGTTTCTTCATCTGTCTATTATAACGGTAAAGCGGTGACAGTAGAGGTCGCGGTATACACACCCGACTCCACTCCAGCCGAACTTCCTATGCCAATTCTAAAATAAACAGTCGTAGTTGCGCCACTAGGATGATTGGCTGCTAGTCCTGTAGCAATCGTCGTCGGAGTTACATTCAAACCATCCCAACAAGCCAAGGCTGTTTGTCCTGATCCAAGATTACAACTTCCTCCATCATCAAGAAATGCTTGCACTATATCGACCCCTTTGGGTGAATACCCGAGATGAGCATCAGTACCACCAATAAGAAAGGAGAAATCTGGTTCAGGACCCGCATTATAATCAGCTATTGCTCCCCCTCCTCCATCACGTTGCATAGCTGGATTATTTTGAGCTTGGATTGTAAGTTGATAACCAGCTGGACTGTCAGTAGTAACCGTAAAAGTCGTAGAGCCATTTGAAGTTCCTCCGGTTAACCCCGGTAAGTCTGGAGACATGTTTACATCACCACTACTAGCAAGGCTGATAAAAACCTCCTGCATTTGTTGGTAACCAGCTCGCAAAGAATATGTCGTACTGTCCAATGGACCTGTCGCAATCTCACCTACAGTACTTTCTTGTCGATATGAAGTAGAGCTTGAATATCCACCGCCAATATTAACACTGTCGCTTTGCAGTTGATAATTATTACTAGTACGCACCTGTGCAATGGACACCTGAAAAAAGCTCAAAACTAAAGTTGTAGCTACTACTGATTGCCCTAATGAATTTAGTAAACTCCTAATTTTCATATTTAATCACCTTTCCGCTTAAATTCAAACCTTCGGAAAAATGCTTTCATGATGAAAATAATAAAGAACAAAATAAGGAATATTCCACCAACAATCTTCCAAGGCAAGACCCAGAATGACACTGAAACTTCATCAATAACATCTTCGTAACCACGATTTACTTTTGCCGTAACGGTGTATCGACCAAGTAAAAATTCACGATCCCAAGTTACGTCTCTAATTCGAAGTGAGCCAGGCAAAACAAACCAAGGTTCTAGTTCGACAAAACCAACTTCTTCACCGAACATATTTTTAATAGACAATTCTCCATAAGGATTAACGTGAACTGAACCTGTGTTTTCATACAAAACTCCTAATTCAATTGGACCCTTTTCATACCACCATTTATTATCAATAGTAGTCAGAGACAACGTCTTACCTTCGGTTTTTGCCTCCCCTTTAACCCGCAAGAAAAAGAGAGAACCAACTCGAGCAATAATCGGTGACCGCGGTGCAGTAGCCGTATTAGCTTCACTGTTCTGAACTGTTGAAACAAGAACACTACCATAATAACCACCTGGCTCAGCATCTGGTGGTACGGTAATTTTTACTGGAATTCGAGCTCTTTCACCTAATTCAAGAACGAGTTCATCCTTAGGAAAAGAAATATAATCCCGAATACTGTACGGCCCTCGACTAGCACCCGTCAAACTAACAGCGCTACTTCCATCAGTACTACCTGCAATATCTTCCACTTCTAATCTAAAGGTTCTAGTCGCACTGATACGATTAGTAACAGTCACCTCTTGGATGACCGTTTCACCTGGACTCACTTCTATCTCTGTCCGACCGGGACCAACTACAAAGTCTCCAACTTCAGGATTACCAGAGATGTGCTCAGATTTATACCAAAGATCGTCGTTAATGTTTGCATCAACAGGTAGAACTAATTCGGTAGTGGTCGCAACAGCATCGACTGCTGAAACAGAAAGGTCTGCTTCTTGCGCAAAAACCTCTCCGGAGAGAGGTGTTGCAAGGAGTACCATTAGGCAAAAAATAAATAAATTTCTCAGAAGTGTAGTCATAATTTTCATACGCTACAGTCTACTTTAAAGTGCCAGTAGTGACAAGGTAGCTGTGGCTGTATAGGTCTGAGCTTCTGGAACTGGGACAGGACTGTTCGGAACTGTGATATTGAAGGTTATAGTTGAGGTAGCTCCAGTTGGTGCTGAACTGCCCCGAGTCACAATCTGAAAAGGAGCAGTACTAGGAGCTTTCCAACATTTTAGAGGAGTCTGGGCTGCTCCAGCATTACAAGCAGCACCATTGTTTAAGAAGGAAAGATCAGTATCAGTGGTAGTGGTAGATGTTACTGTGTATGCGAACTGAGCGGCAGTACTAGCGGTACGACCATACGATGGTTGACCTCCCACGTCTCCACTGTAATCTCGGATAGCTTCACTACCATCAATATCACCTGCCATTGATTGTGCTCCAGTATTATCAAAGAAGTCAATTGAAACAGTGTACCCAGCAGCATTGTTTGTCAAAACAACAAACTGAGAAGTGCCTGTAGCCTGACCGCCTGTCAAACCTGAGATAGACCCAGTCATTGAGACATTATTTGGTTGTACCAAGAATGAGTTTTCAGAAGTGACTGTAGCACGAACATAAAAATCAGTACTGTTTACTGCCTGACCAATTGCCGGCTCAGCCAAGAAGAAGCCCATGAATAATAATGAGAGAATAGTCCCACTAGCAAGTACCGCGTACGTTGCTGATTGAGTTATGTTGTTTTTATATTGTGTAATCATATTATTTTTTGTCATTTATCAAATTATTATAACAATAATCATTTACTGACACCCGCGAATCTTTTCTTGTACTGTGTATAACTTTTTAGTTATTTACTATACATATTTGTACCTAGGAAGAACTATTCTTATATGTCTGAAGATACTATAGGTACCACCACAAAAGGAATCTCTGAACCAATAAGATTTCCGACTTTATCAACCCGACCTACTACGTAACTACCATCTTCCTTTTGCACAGCCACAACCTCGTCAGAGAATAAAGAGTTGACGGATGTGGTCGAACCACTAGCTGGCAATAAAAGCACACCTTGTTTAACATCACCTAATCCTTGTATATCTTGAGAAACTGAATTATTAATCGGAGCTACAGTAACCTCTGACACAACTGACTCAACCGAATTTTGCATATTTGTTGCCTCAGCCACACTACCAGTGAAACGTTGTGAGGTGTGACTGTCAACTAATTGGATTGGTTTAGTCAGTATAAATTGATGAACTCCCCAGCCACTAAGTATTCCAAAAGACAAAACCACTAGAGCTATCGCGACAGCTCTAGTATGCAGGGACCGAGCTCGTTTATTGTGTACTTTTTTTTGAGCGATAACACTATCTCTAACCTGACATTCTTGTTTACGCTCCTCGCTTAATTGACGCTTACGCACCTCTTGTTCAAGAACCATATTTTGAGAATAAGCTTTGAGTGAATCAAGATCAACAAACCATTGTCGACCAACTACGGTAGCAAAAATTTTACCTTCACGGGCTAGTCGTGTGACGTAGTCCCTAGAATAAGAAACAGCATTCGCAGCCTCTTTGATTGGCGAAAGTTTTTTACCATCTATTTCTAAAACGTCTAACATAACAAGCTTGTCTTTAATTATAAAGCCAAAACATGTCATCAACACCAACGGAGTGTGTATAAGTTTTAATATCTAAAAAAGACTGCGGTCTTAAAGGTGTAGCATCTGCAACAAAGTCTGGAAGTCCAGTGTGACAAACGAACGGTAAGTAACGTCACCAGCGACTACGAAGTTAGTGGCTGACAGAAGCATTAGTACAGCAAACAAGGCCAGTACAGTAGCAATCAAAGGCGACACGCGGACCAAAAAAGACATTTCAGCAACCACTTCGGGAATAGCAAGAATCTGTGGAATTATTGGTATTGGCAAATTATCTACCACCGCTGCAACGGCAGTAGTTTTAACAAACGCCTCAGCAGCAGGCTCAGGTATTACTGTGACAATATTTTTAAACTCGGGTAACGGTGTGAGAACTTCATTTTTAACCTCTGGGGGAGTAGTAGGTAAAGGATTAGGAACATTAGTTTTGATACTTTCAGACATTGGGGGAAATACGATAGCCATCTTTCTAGGGACAATATTTACCATACTGGTCTTACGCTTGAATAATGTAAGGCCTTTTCTTTTTGGTTTATCATCAACCTTTGGTGCAACAATTTTTGACACAAGCTCCGAGATAACTTTATTAATATGATTATCACTGGTCTCGGTCTCAACTTTTGATTCGGTATTTGCTTCTGATTCAGATTCTGGTTTGGGCACATCTGGAAAAGTTGTAACTGTAAGCTTGCCAGATAACGCAACGTCTGGAATGGCAGTTGGAGTAAAAGTTGAAAGATTCTGCTTACCGCCAACATTTATTTTATAAGCATCGGCTTGATCTATTCTGATTGATTTCGCTGGCTGATAATGTTTCTTGATAAGTTTTGGAATAAGAAATTCATCGTCAATTTCATAAGAGATTTTTAATTTTCTACTTTTGTCAGATGTAATTTTTATCGGTGAGACAGGAAATGATTTATGTACTCGAGCTGTTACCTCCGGAAACACGTCAACCCGTTGTGGCTTTATATTACTAGATATTTCGGAAGAAAGATGTTCAACCTGAGTAACAGTAATGAATTTATTATCTTTGTGTTCTTGAATCGAATCGGGATTAACAAACCATGATCGACCGACCAAACGAGCATCGACTTTCTTTCCCCGACATAGTTGTCCAACATAATCTGAGGTATATTTAAAACGCTTAGCAATCACTGACGCTTTAACATAAAGAACTCCATCTAGTACCACTGTATCCATTACTCCTATTCTAACAGAGAAAATAAAAATACACCTCGTAATGAGGTGTATTACTATTAACTAGTCTATCCGAGATAAGGTTAATTTGCGTGTTTGTATTAGCTTAAATTGAAATAATTTATTTAATACTAGCAACTATAAGTGCCTTCAAGGTTGCCGGATTGGCTGTCCCTTTAGTTAGCTTCATTCCTTGTCCAACCAAAAACTGCAGAGCAGCTTCTTTACCAGTTTTATACTCATCCACCACAGTTGTATGCTCAGCGATTATTGAAGCGATAACAGGCTGAAGAGCACCTTCATCTGACACCTGCAGTAAACCGCGCTCCTTTGCAGTCTCATAAGGACCACTTTTACTACCAAATAATTCAGGCAACAAATCTTTAGCCACTCTAGAACCAATTTTATTTTCAAAGAGCATTGTCATCAGTTCAAGAAAATGAGCAGCTGGCAGTTGTGATAAAGATTGGCCTGTAGTGTTCCGAACTGCCACCACATCTGAAGTAAGGTAGTTGGCAGACAATTTTAAAATCTCGTCTGATACCTTAGAGGCTACCAGCTCGCTGAAATATTTATCGATGTCAGACTGTGAAATTATTGTCTCAACGGCATCACTCGGCAAGCCGAGATTTCCATACAATTCCCTTTTTTTATTAGGTAGAATTGGCATTTTCTCGGCTAAACGAGCTGCTCCAAATGCCTCATGTGTGCTGGTATCAATCTTGGGAATATCAGGGTCTGGGAAGTAACGATAATCTTTAGCTGTTTCTTTCGAACGCTGAGAAAAGGTTCGTGAGCGATTCTCATCCCAACCTCTGGTCTCTTGTTTTACCACCTCTCCTTTCTCTAATAATTCTATCTGCCGTTCGACCTCATAGGCGATGGCTGACTCGACTGACTTGAAAGAGTTGATGTTTTTAACTTCAACTTTTGTGCCAAACACGTTTGACACTTTGCTGACTGAAATGTTTGCTTCAACTCTCATTTCGCCTCGCTCCATATTTGCATCGGAAACTCCGAGGGTTCTGAGCAGTAGCTGCAACTCTCTGGCAAACCGTCCGGCAGTTTCAGCGTCATGAATGACAGGTTCGGTCACCAACTCCATCAGCGGCACCCCTGCCCGATTGAAGTCCACCAGACTTTCCTCACCTTTGTCATGCTGACTGCGAGCAGTATCCTCCTCAAGGTGCACTCGGGTCAATTGAATATTCTCAAGCTCACCTCCAGACAAGAATGGAAAAGCGTACTGACTAATCTGGTAGGCCTTAGGAATGTCTGGGTAGAAATAATTCTTACGGTCAAACTCTGAGTACGTGGCCACAGTCGCTCCAACCGCTTGCCCAAACTTAAGCACCATCTCAATCGCTTGTTCATTTGGTACTGGTAATGTTCCGGGATGAGCTAAGCAGACGGGACAGATATTTGTATTTGCATCTGCGTCATGTGGTTCATTTTTACAGCCACAAAACATTTTACTTTTTGTTTTCAATTCGGCGTGTACTTCTAAACCAATTGTTGTGGTATATGACATGATTTGGAAAATGGTTAACTGACAATAATGCTGTGCATTGTACGTTTTGGATAGCTACCTGACAAGCTCTTCTGTTTGTAATATTAACTTAGCGACAAATAATTAGAACTTTTGAAATAGCCGGTTTTGAAAAAAGTTATCGCTCAACTAACAAAAATCATCGAGGTTACTTATTTAAGTTTTAAGTAAAAAATTTTTACTTAAAACTATATTTTTAAAAATTAAATTTATTAATTTTAATTTAAATTAAAAAAGTAAATACATATTGTTATTTATAGAAACCTTTTCACATATTCTTACCCAACTTGAAAATTATTTATGAAAATATCACAAGATTTTAAGTCTCCATATAAAAAATAGTTAGGCAGTATGCCTAACTATTTATCCAACTTCCCTTTTTAACTTAATTCTTTGATTTTTATAAGAAAAGTAATCATCATTCCCAAACTTAAGTAAGCTTCTCGAGATGTTTTATCAGCTCGTCCTGGAGGATTTTATAAGATTCAGGCTCGTCTTGACTAATAACAAGCACACGTTTCTTAGTTTTGGCAAGTGTTTTGATTATTTCATCAACAAACTCTTGTTTTACAAGGTCTTTTTTAGTTAAAATAATCCATTCATCCTTTTCAGAAAGAGTACCTTCGTACTGAGACAGCTCCTCACGTATGGTGTAATACTCAGAAACAGGGTCTTCGTGCTCTAATGAAACAAGATGAAGTAGCATTTTAGTACGCGAGACATGACGTAAAAACTTATGACCTAGTCCCTTTCCAGCTGCTGCTCCGCTAATTAAACCGGGAATGTCAGCAATAATAAAACCATAGAGATCACCAAGGTGAGGTTCTAGAGTAGTAAAAGGATAAGCCCCAATTCTAGAGTGTGCATTGGTTAAATTATTTAGTAGAGTAGACTTGCCCGCGTTAGGTTGACCGATCAATCCAACATCTACAACCAAAGAAACTTCAATTAAGAAATCTCCACCTTCAGCCTTGTGACCTTTGGTCGCTTCGTCAGGAGCTCGGTTAACAGACGTCTTAAAATATTCATTACCTAGTCCACCACTTCCACCTTTAAGAATACGTTCCTTTGCTCCAACTGTAGTAAGTTCAAAAGTTCGTTTGCGTCCGATATCTGTCACTCGAGATCCAACTGGAATATCTATAAATAAATCGTTACCATTTTTACCAGCTTTACTCTGACCAGCTCCAGCATCACCAGCCTCAGCCGCAAAAGCTTTGTTGCCAGTATATTTAGACAAACGGTTCAAGTCTTTAACTGCTCTAACGTAGACATCTCCTCCGTTTCCTCCATTACCTCCACATGGTCCACCTAGTGGTTTAAATTTATCATGGCGCCAACGAACAACGCCGTCGCCGCCGTTACCCGCTTTCGCAGAAATAGTTAATTCATCAACAAACATAGTGACGGAACAATACCGTACTTTTGTCAAATAAGCAACTTGGACCATGGCTCAGGTGTAACACTACACTGCATACGCAATCACCATGAGTAGCAACCTCCGTTTTGCGTGTAGCATCAATTAAAAAAGCTTACCTTGCAAATTAAAGGTAAGCTTTTTCTAAAACTACAATTTTATTTTGAGTTACCACTAATCCAGCGATTACCGATGGTACTGATTATACTCATAAAAAATGAACCTAGTAGAGCGTAGCCGAAACCATCGACATCAAAACCATCTATGAACGAAGCGGCAAACTGAAATAGAAGCGCATTGATAACGAAAGCGAATAGACCTAGAGTAACAACTGTAATCGGAAAAGTGAGAATTAATAGGAGAGGACGAATAAAGACATTTAACACACCGAGGATAAAGGCCGCGATTAAAGCTGGGTAAAAGCCTGTTACATGTATGCCTGGAATATAATAAGCGATTACAAAAAGTCCTATGGCGTTAAAGAATAGTCGGGGTAATAAATTTTTCATAACTATATTGTAAACTCGCTATAGCTTTAATACAATAGCTATAACGAACACCTACTAAAAAACCGTCCCTTGTAAGGACGGTTTTAAAATTTATGAAAGTGATTTATTTGGTTACGATTGTCCAGCCTGAGCTCAATAGAGCTTCAGCTTTTTTGAATTTTAATTCTTGAGTGTCTGTACCGTTTGTGATAGTCACAATATCATTTCGACCGTAAGCAGTTTCTTTTGTGACTGGAACTTGTTTTGTTGGTTCATCAATATCTCCATCACCGGCCGCTGCTTGAGCAATTTCGGCTTCGTGCTTACGTTCAGCTTCTTCTTTAACCACCTCTTGAGGCTGGATACGAGGCAACACTTCTGCCAAACGGACGTACAAGACTTCCTGCATCTCTTTAAAGAGTCGATTGCCTTCTTTACGATATTCGACAAGTGGATCGCGCTGACCATAGGCTCGGAGAGTAACACTAGAACGAGTAAAACTCATTACTTCTAAATGTTCCACCCACAACATATCTATCATCTGTAGCACTACGCGGCGGAAAATATCCATCATTACTTCTGCTCCGAATTCAGCTTGCTTGGCCTCAAAGACTTCTTGAGTCTCAGGTGAAGCTTCGTACATTTCCATTAAGACACTCTCTACCTCAGCTTCATCGGCACCGAGTAATTTTCGACGACGGGAATAAATCGACTTACGCTGTTGATTGAGAACATCGTCGTAAGCCAGTACTTGCTTGCGTGAATCGAAGTGAAAGCCTTCAATCTTTGTCTGGGCACTTTCTAGAGTTTTAGAAATCATTCCCATTTCGATCGGCTGATCTTCTGGGATTTTAAATGTACCCATTAAAGATTTTACTCGCTCACCACCAAAGACGCGCATTAGCGAATCATCCATTGAAACATAAAATTGTGTTTCACCTTTATCACCCTGACGACCAGAACGACCACGTAACTGGTTATCAATTCGACGGGCTTCGTGTCGTTCGGTACCAAGTACAAAGAGGCCACCGAGCTCCTTTACTGACGTAGCCTGTTCGACAGTAGCATCGGGACCACCGAGCTTAATATCGACACCACGACCTGCCATGTTTGTAGCTAAGGTGACGGCTCCCTTGTGACCGGCAGCCGCAATAATCTCACCCTCACGTTCGTGATTTTTAGCGTTAAGCATCTCGTGTGTAATACTTGCCTTCGTTAGCGCAGCGGAGAGACGTTCGTTGGATTCAATTGAAGCGGTACCAATTAAAATTGGTTGTCCAGTTTCGTGTACGGCTTTTACCTTTTCGATAATTGCTTTAAACTTGCCAGGTTCATTTTGGTAGATTAAATCATTCTGGTCGAGACGTAAGACTGGTCGATTAGTTGGCACCGGAATTACTTCCAGTCCGTAAACAGTACGAAACTCTTCTTCTGAGGTTAGTGCCGTACCGGTCATACCAGACAGCTTGTCATACATTCGGAAGTAATTTTGATAAGTAATCGAAGCGAAGGTTTTAGACTCTTTTTGGATAGTAACCCCCTCTTTTGCTTCAACGGCCTGATGTAGGCCGTCTGACCATCGACGACCGGGCTGGAGACGCCCTGTAAACTCATCTACAATCACTACTTCACCATCGCGCACTACGTACTCCTTATCCTTTGTAAACAGCGCCTTGGCCCTCACAGCGGTTTCTAGGTGGTGCACATAACGAATCCCCTTGTCGGTATAGATGTTTTCAATCCCGAGCATTTTTTCGGCTGCTTCAATTCCTTCATCAGTCAGAATTGCACTCTTACTCTTTTCATCTAAAGTAAAATGTACTTCTGGATTTAGCTGTGCCGCAATAGCTGCGAAAGTTGGATACAAATTTTCTGTATCTGGAGCTGGCGCAGAAATAATAAGTGGCGTACGAGCTTCATCAATTAAAATTGAGTCGATTTCGTCGATGATGGCATAAGTGTGATAAGGCTGTCGTAATCGACTGACTTCGTATTCAATATTGTCTCGCAAATAATCGAAACCGAATTCGCTGTTAGTACCATAAGTCACATCGGCTGCATAGGTTTCTTGTCGAGAACAAGGACGTAAAAATTCATGCACCACCTTAAAGGAACCATGCTCGTCACGCTCAGCATCTAGTTCTTGATGAGCTGGATCATATAAGTACGATGACTCATGATTAATAATTCCAACTGTTAATCCGAGCTTAGCAAATACTTGTCCCATCCAAACCGCGTCGCGTCGTGCAAGGTAATCATTAACGGTCACAATGTGTACACCTTTACCAGTCAGTGCATTGAGCGTGGCGGGCAAAGTAGCCACCAGAGTTTTTCCTTCACCGGTGCGCATTTCGGTAATTTTCCCACGATGCAAAATAATACCGCCGATAAGTTGCACGTCGTAGTGTCTAATATTAAGGGTGCGCTTAGCCGCTTCGCGTACGAGCGCAAAAACTTCCGGCAAAGCTTCATCCAGAGTAACCCCGGATGCAATACCAGCTTTCACTATCGACACTTTTTCTAACAAAGCCTCGTCTGATAATAAAGCAATATCTGCTTCTAAATTATTAATAGTAGCAACCAATGGCTGCATAGCGGCGAGTTCCTTTTCGTAACCAGGGCCGAAAAACCTATCCAAAATTGACATAATGGTCGTAGTATATATGTATTTAAGCCTAAATACAAAGCAAAATCGCCCAAAGGGCGATTATGCAATAAGTTTGACGCGGAGATTTCTAGTTACCTCCGCTCTAACTACTTTTTTTTGGCGGCGGTCTTTTTTACAGTCTTCTTTACCACTTTTTTTATGGTCTTCTTTACTGCTTTCTTTGCTACTTTTTTTACTACCTTCTTAGCTACTTTTTTTGCAACAACTTTCTTTACTACTTTTTTTGCTACAACTTTCTTAGCTACTTTCTTGGCAGTCTTTTTTGCTACTGGCATGATGTATTGAAAGATAAAATGTGAATAAATTTCGACCGCAACACCTTCCCAAATTTTCAAAGAACAGAATAGGGAGAAGATTTTTGCTTACTAGTATTATTGCGTGTTATTAAGATAAGTACAATTTTTTTTAAAAAAAATTTGGGGATAAACTATTTTATAAAAAAAATTTTTAAAAGTTTTTTTAACTTTTTATTTTTTAAAAAATAAAAAAATAAAAAATATTATTCGATAAAATTAACTTCAGTTTCAATTTTTATTTTAAAAGTTTTTTCTACAGCGGCAATTATCAGAATAGAAAAATCTTTTACATCAGTAGCAGTTGCACCTGGTTCAGTCACTATTGAAAGTGAGTGCAGTGGTGAAAGACCAACTACATCACGCCAGCGTAGTGTGCCATAAGTATGTTTGTTGTACGTGGTACATTCCATCAAAAATGCAGTTGAGATTTTGACCGTTCCGTCAGGCAGCAACCAGTGCCAAGGAGCAAACTTAGCGCCAATGGTGGCAAAATTATCAGCCACGATTTTTTCCACGTGAGAGAATTCATCCGCTGTGACAATTGTATTTTTGAAAAAAGATCCAGCTGAACGAAAACAACCTGGTACCATACCGATATTTTTTCGAACGTGTAATATCGCTTGTCGTATATCGGTCAATGTTGGCTCGTTAATATTTTGCTCTTGCAAATAACGTTCGATACTTTGTGACGCACTGCGATAATTAAGATTAGTAGTACGGGTGGGCGCTAAACGAAACGTGACTGAAGTTACAATCAAGTTAGCACCGGCCGCGTGTTTAAACACACTATCTCGATAACCAAACAAACACGCAGCCGCAGTTAAATTACTGAATTGTTTTGTCTTTGTATTATAGACAACAACTTCTTCAATCGTCTCCGAAGCAGACGTGCCATAAGCGTTGATATTTTGAATCGGAGCAGCACCAACAGTACCCGGTATGCCCGACAGATTTTCTAATCCAGACAACCCACGTTCAACCACTTGTGCCACTAAGGCATCCCAATTTTCACCGGCTGCGGCTGTGACATATGTTTCTTCGCTTTCTTTATCTCGAAAGATTATTCCTTTCAGTTCATTTTTTACTACTAACTGTGACAATTTTCCGTCAGCCACCAACATGTTAGAGCCGCCACCCAACACAAGGATTGGCAGTTTTTCTACTGCAGCAAAATCTGCTATTGCAGGCAGTTGTTCCAAGTCTGTTAACGGGCAAAAATAATCAGCAACACCACCTACTTGCAAGGTGGTGTACTGAGCCAGAGAAACATTTTTCTCGATAGGCAGTTTCATAGATTTAATTACAACCAGTTTGTGGTTCGCGGTTGTTCTCGATATTCTTCACAAAACATTTTGACGAAGATGCGAATGATGGAATCAAGTCTTGAGCTTCTGTCAAAGTTGAGACGGCTTTATCTTTTTCTCCTAGTTGGTAATACAAGAAAGCTAGCGAAGCCCAATTTTGAGCATCGGTACGCCACTTTTGACTAGCGTCTGGTTCGGTATTAATTCGGTACGAGAAGAGGTCGGCTACGAAGGCAGTTTGCCCAGCTTGATTTGCAGCCCCAATCAAGAAATCACTTTTTGCAAAACGTAACTTGATAGCTTCATCTGTAACAGTTTCAATATCACTATGTGCCAAAGCTAGGGCAGCATCTATTTCTTTAGTGTAGAAAAGTGAAGCAGCGTAATATTCACGAGCTTCAAGATTTCGCTGATCTAGTTCATAAGCCACTTTGAAAAAATCTCTAGCTTCTTCATTTTTACCTAATGACAAAGCAACGAAACCTTGCTGCACAATGATTGATTGTTTCAATGGTGAAAAAGTACGAGCAAGGGCCATATGTTCGGCAGCTTTGTCTAGTTGATTGATAGAACGATAGTAACTACCGATGAAGACTTCGATGCGAGCGTCACCAGGCTTTTCTTCTTCCAAACGCATCAACTCAATTTCAGCGGCAGCGGCATAAGCATCACGAATGGCCGGAGTCACCTGTTGATTACGCGCCATACTCATGGCTTGTTGAGTAAACTGTTCGGTAATTTCTTGATGCGCAAAAGAATTGCGGTTGATGGCACTACGGAAAGAAACTAGAGCGACGGCAGGATCCTTAGCTCGAAAAGCTTCAATAACATCACCGGCCGCTTGCATGCCTGGGACATGGAAGAAATATATACCAGCCACTAATACCACTGCGACTACTGGAGTAGCGAATTGTGAAATCAGCATTTTATCAACCTTGAAATTCGCCACAGCAGCCGGGATGACACCAACCCGCGAGTTGATGAGTCCAAGAATAATTGCAAAGAAGATATAACTAACGATGTTGTCGAACACTACCAAGTTGTGTGTGAAATAACCAGCGAGTAGACCAAGTAATACACCTCGTTCCATAACAGTAAATGATTGGTCGTCTTCGCGCAGTGGTCTAATGAGTAGGTAGTAAATACACCAACCGAAGATACTGAGGTAAACAGTCAAACCAATGAGACCACCTGTTACTAGCCAGTCCATGAAAATATCATGGGAGCGATCGAACCATTGTTCTTGTGCGTAGAGTCGTGGGTCGTAATATTTATTGAAGACGTAGTTAAAATTACTTTGACCATAGCCAAGCATTGGACGCTCTTTTACCCCTTCCCAAGCTGTTCCCCAGATAATCGTACGAATCTTTAAGTCATCGAGAGAGATGTTGGCAATACGCGCCAGGTTCGGACTACTTTGAATCAACTGAGAATCTTTTCCAGCTACAAATGCTCCGACAGCGAGCAGCAAGAAGACAAAACCGCCCACGGCGTACTTACGAAACTCTCGGTACTTAGCACCAAATAAGCCAATATAGGCAGTAGTTACCATGACTCCAACTGCCAAACCAACCGCCGTACCACGAGTACCAGTTTCAATCAAAACAAAGGAAAACATTGCCCCCAGAGCTCCATACAAAAACTTTTGTAGTGTGCCGCGAGTCTCGACAAACAGCCACAATGCAATAAAAATATGGAAGAGCATGTAGACCGCCATGTAGGCAGCGTTACCTAGGCGACTATCGATACGACTACTGGCGCCATCAATCATTCCGCCGTATTGAGCGAGACCATATAAAGCCACCAAGAAAGCCACGATAAGGGAGGTGTTGAGAAGATATTTCCAATGCTTTTGAGTTTGGATAACACTCCCCAAAACAAGCATGTACATGAACGTATGCACTAGAGACACGTATCCATCCATACGTTCGAAGTTGCTCCAGAAACTGGTATTTGGACTGAGTCCTAATAAATTAGCAAAAAACATTACGACTAGTAATATTCCAAAACTCCAGACAATGCCAGAAATTTTGGGACGATACTTCACTTCGTATAAAGCTAAAATGAACCAAGCTGCAAATACCACATCGACAATTATTCTAAACCAGAAGTTTTTACCAGTAATGTATGGGAAAAAATAATTATTTTCGACATAGAGGGTGAGAAATGGAACCGCAAACAATCCTGCATAAACCACCGCTTTTAAAATATCTTTCATATGGGTGCAACTATACCACGACAGCCGGCAGTAAAATCACTAGACGTGGGTAAAAATTAAGGGTGTAGGCTTAAAAAGCCGGTAGGTTCAAAAGGTTCACCAGCTAATTTTACTTCACTCATAAAGCTCGCTATGAGTTCCAATTTCATAAAAAGTAACAGTATTACCCGCAGTTATAAACAAAGCTCGATAATCCCCCGTAATATTCATGCTTTGTAGTGGATATTTACTACCTCGTAAAGTATGTATATTAAGCAAAGGATGTTTTATATTATCAGTCAAAATACGCAGCCTATTTTCAAATTGAGATTTTACTTTGGTAGGCAATTTAATAAATTGCTTTTTAAACAAACGACTGAAAACAATTTCCATAGCTTATTTATTCAACCAAGCCATGGCATCATCAACATTTGTAAAAGTCGGTGAAGCATTTTTTCCAACTGCAATATCATTTACTGCCTGACTTATTCTGCGTGCCACCTCAGACTTTAATTTTGGCTCACTACTTAAAGTAAATTCTCCCGAGCGAATAAATTCCTTTAAATAAGAATTTACAATTATAGAAAGAGGTACGCCTAAATGTTTAGCCAGCAACTGCGCTTGTTCTTTTACGTCAACATCAGTTTTTACATTTAAAACAGTTTTCATAATTTAACTATTGTATACACAACAGTTATTTTGTCAAACAATAAACATCAGCCGCCGCACAATAGTGCGGCGGCTGATGTTTAAACTCTTTAGAATTAGGTTTACTAGGTTACCGCTTCTCGCCCCAGACTGCAACGGCTGGAAAAAGTTTTTCTCTTTCTACTTCGGGGATATTTTTAAATTCAGACTGATACTTCATTTCCCAAGTAAACAAATCGGTCACGGCTGTGGTGTTTGAATGCTTGAAGAATTTTTCAAAATGTTTATGGCTCGGCATCTGATGATAAGTCACATCGGTCGGAGTAATGTTTGATTGTTCAAAATGAGACTTTACTTCCGGCACTCCGACATAGCGCACAAATTGTCGTTCAGGCAAAAGATTTGGCACTGTACCACCTAGCCAAACATGCGCTCGCTCCTTGAATGAATGCGGATGCAAAGCATGACCAAGGTCGTACCGATGCACCACCAGCCCGCCAACCTTAGTGTATTTGGCACTAAGCGCGATAAACCGGCCAAGTTGCTTGATATGCTCAAGTGCACTAAGTGAAAAGACCAAATCAAATGTGGCTTCTGCTTCATCCGGCACAGTATCGTAGCCGAGCTGGAAATGAACTTTAGCATTTGGAACATTGGCTAGATTTTTCTCAGCCGCTGCAAACGAAGTGGGAATTGGCTCAACTCCAACGTATTCAAAGTGCGGAAAATGTTCCATGAGTGACGGCACGTAACTAG
>JBEDID010000003.1:0-35459 GCA_041173745.1 Candidatus Parcubacteria bacterium
TCTTTATACCGACTGGTTTATAACTACTGGTATTGTCAAAATATCTGAGACAAATATCTTCTACTCTTGTTTTAAAATCATCACCCTTCAAAGTCGGCTCATCATAAGCAAGTTTGGCCCCAATCGCTTCTTTCTGTCTAGCTCGTTCGTCTGTAGTAATCCAAAAGAAGTTATGATTCTTTTCTATATAATTCTCCAATACTTCACATTGTTTAAAATATTGATTTAATTGATCATATTCATCATTATTCATCTTTTTGATAAACAGGTGAGAATATTTTTGCCAACCTTTATATGGCAAAACTTTAATAAGATCATCACATTCAACATTTTGTCGACTCACTTCTTTAAAATATTCAATAACTTTTTCCGACTCCCTAATTTCAAGAACTAAAATCCTCGCAGCATTTTGCAAAATATCATCTTTTGATTTTTCATATAAATGATAAGCAACCCAAGCAGTGACAATTGTTGTCAATGCAGCAGTCTGGGACAACAATACTGTCACCCAATTTATTTCAATAAGATCAAACATATGGCGATTGTACCATTTGAGATTAGTTAGAACAATAAAAATCTCCCTAGGAAACCTAGGGAGTTTTTTATTTAAATTGTTTTACTTACTCTTTCTTCGGTCGCTTTCTGTTAGGCCTTGTTTTCGTAATCGAATTGATTTAGGACAAACTTCTAGGTATTCGTCTTCTTGCATGATTTCGAGGCCAATTTCGATTGAAATAGCTCGGTGTGGTACTAGAGTGACAGCGTCATCACTACCAGACGCACGCATGTTGGTAAGCTGCTTGCCTTTAGTTGGGTTTACAGTCATTTCTTCGCCCTTACTTGTGTTACCAATCACCATTCCTTCGTAAACTTCTGTTCCAGCGCCGATGTATAGTTCTCCACGATCTTGCAAACTAAATAGTGCAAAAGCGAGCGCTTTACCACTAGACATTGAAATCATTGAGCCAGTTTGACGCTTCTTGATTTCGCCTGCGTACTTACGGAATTCGATGAAACGTGAAGCTAGGATTCCTTCACCTTTAGTATCAATCACAAACTGGTTTTTGTAACCCAGAAGACCGCGTGTTGGCCCCTCAAAGAGTAGCCGTACTTGGTTTTCGTGCATAATCATGTTTTGCATGATAAAGCCACGATTTGATAGACGCTCGATTACAGAACCTTGGAATTCACTAGGAACATCAACTGTTACCTCTTCAAATGGTTCTGACTTTACGCCTTCAATTTCCTTAATAATTACTTTCGGTTGAGAAACTGAGAGCTCGTAACCTTCTCGGCGCATGTTTTCAAGCAGAATAGCGATGTGCATTTCTCCTCGTCCTCGTACGTCATAAGCATCACCACCGGCTGACTCAACTTGTAAACCAACGTTGATTTCCATTTCCTTTTCCAATCGGTCACCAATCTGACGTGAAGTTACATACTTTCCTTCTCGACCAGCAAATGGTGAAGAGTTAACTAAGAACTGAAGTGCTACTGTAGGCTCATCAATTGAAATAGCGGGCAAAAGCTCTGCGGCTTCATCGGTAGTGATAGTTTCACCAATATTGATATCTGCTAGACCGGCAATCAGAACGATGTCACCAGCAAAAGCATCTTCATGTTCAACCTGACGCACACCAACGTAACCAGAAAGTTTTACAATCTTTCCTTTACGAGTTGGTTCACCTTCAGATTTAATAAAAACTTGTTGACCTTTAGTGATTTTTCCGTCGTAGATACGAGCAACTGCAAGACGTCCGAGGAAGTTGTCGTAACCAAGGTTGAAAACCTGAGCGCGCAACGCTTCGCCTTCCACATACTCCTTAGCTGGTGGAACATGTTCCAATACAACATCTAGTACTGGTGAAAGGTCAACCATTTCATCTCCCAGCTTGCGCTTAGCTAGCTTGTCCCGTCCTACTGCGTAAACAACTGGAAAGTTTGACTGCTCATCGGTAGCGCCTAGTTCTAGGAAAAGTTCCAAAACCAATTCCTCACAATGATCAGGGTCAGCTGCTGGCTTATCAATCTTGTTGATAACCACAATTGGCTTAAGACCGAGTTCGAGTGACTTTTTGAGTACAAAGCGAGTTTGTGGCATTGGACCCTCTTGGGCGTCTACCACCAAAAGCACACAGTCGATAGAACGAAGCACGCGCTCTACTTCTGAACCGAAGTCCGCGTGGCCTGGAGTGTCAACAATATTTATTTTAGTACCTTTATATTCCACCGAAGTGTTTTTGGCATAAATTGTAATACCGCGTTCTTGTTCGAGCGCGTTGTTATCCATTGATTCGTTACCCTCGCGAGAACCAGTGAATTCCATCAAGCCATCGGTCAAGGTAGTCTTGCCGTGGTCTACGTGAGCAATAATAGCGATGTTGCGAATTTCTTGTGACATAAATAAAATACTAAAATAATAAGGTTGGGCGTTTGAGTAAAGTTTAGAAAGGTGCGCCAGCGGAGCAGACGCACCTACGAACTTACGACCTAGTTTTATAAGAGGCGACAGCCGGTTATTAAAACGGAAGTACTCTTGTGGTGATAGAATACTGACTTTTTTCGGTTTTGTCTACATCTCCCCGAGAAAAGCGAGGTTTGCGAAGTATGCAAAGGCTAATCCCGCTATGACAATAACGATGAATTTAAGCATATTTTAACGCTTTGCGATAGCGATGAACTCTGAAAAAGCCATACAACAATAAGAGAATCCCGATTGGATAATACACATATGATGACAGCAACATCGACAAGAACGACAAACCAAAGAATTTTTGCATGGTTCGAACCTGTCCAAGCGTGGCAAAATAACCATCAGTTTCAGCATTATCACCCAATGTTAATACATAATGCCCTTGATTAACCGCAGTACTAACTTCTACTCGATACGTTCCCGGCTGAATTTCACGACTAGCAACAGAACTCTCCCAGAAGCTCATACCAAAAACAGAATCTTTGCGCACTGACCAATCTTCAGTCTTTGGATTGATTCTAGCCACTTCGGTCACTCCCCCGTCTTCATCATTTTGTCTCACTATAATTAACGAAAGCGGTAATGGCACAGCGTCACTTTCGTAACGTTGTGCTAACTGAGTAATTAATGTCGTGGTGGTGGCAGCAGTAAGCTCATACATAATCGGGAAATTATCTAGAGTACCGAGCAAAACATGTTTCTGCGAGATTTCACCAGCAATCGGAACTATTTCATAAGGAACAGCAATCGTCGCCACTGAAAATTCATAGGCTTGCACAAGTGAAAAATTAGCAAAAAAACCTAAAAACACCGCAAAAATAAATTTCATAGCAGTATCATAGCAAAAACAGCGCGTTGCCGTAAGGCACCGCACTGTTTAAGAAAATTAATAAAGTATGCTATCTACCCATCATGTGGTGTTGAGGATAAAGATCAACTCCGGCTTCATCAAGAATAGCCTGCATGGTACTTCGGTCGTTGGCCTGACGAGCGACTGAAAGCGCTTCTCGTTGATCATCGGTCAAGCTTTCTAGAAAGTAAGTGCGATGCATTCCCCCTCCGAACATGTTTCGGTGTCCTTCAACCCCAAGTTCATCCATAATTTCCTCTGCTTGCTCGATTTCACCAGACTGACGGAGGTCGTGAGCTTCTTTGAACTGCTTAAAGTCCTCTGGAGAAGTGATTATGTCAGCCAACGGTGAATCAGCTATTGCCAATTTGAAGGCTTCATAGTCATTGTTCTTAAGAGCCTCATTAATGGCATTTTTAGCCTCTGACGCCACTCGGTGGACCGAAAGTAAAGTATCCTCTGTAATTCCAGCCTTCACGAGCTTGTCGCGCGCGGCAGTATAATCGCCTGACGCCCTCAAACCTCGCGCCTCTTCCATCGCAGTGACTTGATCCTCACTGAGACCAGCTCGGTCTAATAATTTAGTACCACTATAAGCGTGCACTCCGGTTGCTGTTACTGCAAATGCTGCTATAGCAATTAGTAATGATTTTGAATACATAGTAAAAATAATTTAATTTTCTTTCGAGTCTAAAATAAGATTAAGGGCAGAAGCGTTTCGCTCCTGCCCTTACTAATACGGATAAGTAACCGCATCATTTCACAAAATCATAGTCGAGGACAAATAAATTGGCTGACAAGAATGTACGCAAGTACTTTTTAATTATTTCCACTGGTTTCAAAATGGTCCCATATTTCACCCAAAGTAGTCCACAAAGCACCATTGTCGTCAACCGTGGTACCACAAGAATCGATATTGTATTCAACTCCATCAAGGGTAATTTTGTACTTTACATCAATACCATCTGAAAACGAATTACAAACGGAAGGTTCAATTTTATTAGACTGTTTAGCCAGAGCAACCGGTGTTACAGCGGCACGCAGTTTACGCAGTAGTAGCGACGGTAGAGACCCTTGTCGAAGCACAGATTCGGCTCCAGCGGCGGGTGTTCGATAATAACGATATGAACCATCACTTAAGACCTGAAACGACGGGCAAGCATCGCGACAGCCACCGTATACATCGCCCACGATGGTGAATTCAGATAATTTTTCCTCAACTGGAACTTGAGTTTTTTTATCCACCTCCGCGCCGCCAGTTACGTACAGAAAAACTCCCACAAAAAAACCAAATAGAAAAGTAATTAAGACACTCAATAAATCTTGCTTCTTCATATTTAATAGTATACGGCAAAACCAAAACTTAGCGATTAAATCTATCTTCAATATCCTCAACTAAGTGCAGAACGTGGAGCAAGGGCAAACAAATACTTTCAAGATAAGACTTAATTTCATCGGGACTAATATTAGCTACTGTCGCATCAAAACGTAAGCGATTATCAGGAAACAGCATATACATGCGATTATCGACAAAGGACAGACGGACGTGATCTTTTTTATCTAGCCACCAACCGTATAAATCACTCATAAAATCTGGTGTTAAAATATACCTGGCTTCGGTTGGATTATCTGACATTACGCGCAACAGGTTTTCAAAGTCGTTCCACTCTAGTTTTGTTTCTTCCACTCCGCGGTCAAGCAATGAATTTATAAACGATTGATGCCCGAAACCATTATTATCACCTTCAGATGAAACAAAGGTCTTGCCACTTAAAGGTTTTAAAAGTTCAAAGGCCACAAAATAGCCTGTAAAAATTCGCTTGGTGTGACGATTTTTTCCACTACCAGTAACATGTTTGGCATCGAGCTCTGACACCAACAATACCCTTCCCTCAATATCAATTTGAAAAATATTATCAACTACAACCATATTTCTAGGTTCGGTAATTAACTCAGAATGGTCAAGTAATTCTATAACCTGATTATATTGAGGAACAACGGGAAACTTCATTATTGAAAACAAAGTCCACCATAGTCGCCAAGGTGATTTATTTATTATTTCATCAACTTTTAATTCCCGCTCTTCAGTTTTTTTAGCCAAAGTAGCTGCCAATGAAAAAATCTGAAATACAATAGGGTAAAGTGCGTTATTAAAAGCAATATTAAATGCTTCAATTGCCTGTTTAGTGCCTGCAATCTTATACAAACCAGCTATTACAAAAGCAAAACTGCTACTCAGCAGAACAAATTGAATCCAAGGATTAATGAGCTCAAGCACAGCAAATACAGTCCATATAACGATTCCTGTTCCAATTAAAGTTATTCCCCAGATACGTTGTCTGGATTTTTTGATATAGTCAACTTCCAAATCTCCAACTGAGTCTTTGATAGTTTTAGTAAAACTATCAATCTGTTCAGCAATAAAAAACTTGAGCGCTTCTTCATTGGGAAATTGTTGCTTAATATTCATACCGATTATTTACAGACCTTTAAAATATTTAAAAACTGATTTTGCATGCTCATAGTATAGCGTACAACTAACATAAGTTATTCCACCCTTCCCTCACCTCGATTAAGATCTGGCATAAAATCAGCCCGAGATATTGTCTCGGGCTGAATAGAGAGCCACAATTAGTGGCCTGATCTTATCAACATACTACCCTTCGCTCTCTCGATGGTGGTATTTTTTTGTTTAAGAACCGTTTCAAACTCAACTGCTAGCCGGTGCAAACAAGACAAACCTTCACTTTCTAATAAAGAACCAACTTCTACAACATCGGCGCCGGCAATCATTAGATTGTAAACATCCTTACCTGATTGTACGCCTCCTGCACCAATAATTGACACCCCTGTACCGCGCAATAATTTATGATAATTACACACCTCATGTAAAATGTAATATCGAACGCAAGCACTATCGACACTATTTTGTAAACTGTCATAATGAAATATTGATGCCTCTGTTTCAACGTCAATATCTAATCCCAATATGCTACTTGAACAAGTTACAAATTTTACCTTATGTTTTAAGAGCAATTTGACTACTTGTCTTTGTAATTCAACATTTCCGTAATAAGGCAATTTGACGCCGATAGGCTTATTTCCAATATTTGATATTTCAGACAGCAATTTATCTAAAGCTGGTAAATCGCAAGCGATTGGCTTACGGAAAAATCGACTTTGGCAAGTAACATTAATCTCAATCAAACTTACAGGACTTGCCTGAAACGCAGACATTAGAGCCAGACATTCGTCTGAATTATTACCGGATATATTTGCTTTGATCACCAGACCTGTATGATAATGAGTGTTAATCCATCGAATCGTTTCCAGAATGCCCATGTTAGGTAAACCGGCAGTTTGAATCGAACCGTACAAAAGAGTTGCCTGACATGGCTCAGGATTACTCAAACGGGGCTTAATTGTTGTTGATTTTAACGTTATGAAACTGGTTACAGCCATTAATTCATTCAATTGTTCGGAAGTCGTATCAAAGACTCCTGATGCATTTCCTATATATGTTGGAATTGTAATACCTGCGATTTTAGTCGCGCTAGTCATAAATAACTGTCCTATAGTAAATATTGTTTTGTAGAAAAAACCTCTCCTTAAAGACTCTATCACAAAAAGAATTACAGTAAAATATTAACAATTGAATATAAACAAAAAACCACTGATTTTTCAGCGATTTTTAACTTATTTTACAAATCCGTACAAACGCATCCCCGATGCGTTTTCTCGTCCTTACTTCGTTTCACTCGTTGCGGAAGAGACAGGATTTGAACTCTACGAGTTCAGTACAGGTTGTCGCTATTTTTTCAAAATAGCTGGCAACCTCTTCAAATCCGTACAAACGCATCCCCGATGCGTTTTCTCGTCCTTACTTCGTTTCACTCGTTGCGGAAGAGACAGGATTTGAACCTGCGAGAGCTTTCACTCAACACGCTTTCCAAGCGTGCGCCATAAACCACTCGGCCACTCTTCCTTATTGTCAGCGCTTAGGCGACGACGGATTTTAATTTGTCTTCAATAACAGCTTTATTAAAACCAAAACTTAAGAACGACCTATCATATCATAAGTCAGAGCCTCTATCACTTAGAGCCTTGCCGACTAAAAGTTTACCAAACTTCAGAGACTGTTAGTTTACAATTTACATCCACCCAAGCACTATTGAACTCACTCAACTCATGTCGCACTCCCTGATAAATATAATAATCTCTAGCTGGCACATTACACTCATCTGGCGACACATCATATGCACAAGGCTCACTATTACGAATCAATTCATCGGGACAAACTTCTCCCAATGATTGATTTTTAGTTACTGGAGCGGTAGCGGGAGCGGAATTGGGAATTGTCCCTGGATAAACCTCAATAAAACCTTTTGGTAGAGAATTGTCTGTAGTGGTCGCATCTTCAGCATTAGAATCAGGTACTTGAACAGGCGAAACTGCTGAGGATTCAGGTACAAACTGTTCAGTATTTTCTGTTTTTGACTCGATATAAACTTCATCATGAAGTGAACTTTCTGCCCATTGTGCACCCAACCAAAAACCTAGAAATGGCAAAACAATAAATACCACCATCGCTAAATATTTTGAGAGCGGAGTTACTGTAGACAATCTCAAAGATAAAGCACTTGGCTTAGGTAACACTTCCATAGACTCAACATTTAAAATGTTTTCGTCTGATATTTCGGTTTTCATCTTTAGATTATACTATAATCAAAATTCTTTATTTACTTTATACCAACTTATTTTATATATCCATTCCTCTTAAAATCCGAATTCTATCAGCGGCGGGCGGATGGGTAGCAAATAAACCGCTGATTTTTTCCATCATGCCTTTTTTTTCAGATTTAAAAGGGTCGGAGATAAATAAATGAGCGGTAGCGTGAGACATCTTCCGCATTGGAACACCGCTTTGACTAATTTTTTCTAGAGCCGAAGCTAATCCTTCTGGGTAACGCGTCAGTAATGCTCCGGTTGCATCCGCTAGATACTCGCGCTTCCGTGAAATCGCCAACTGCATCATTTTGGCTGCTATCGGCGCCAAAATAATTCCAATTATACCAACAATCAAAAAGACCGGACTACGATCGCGGTCGCGATCGCCACCAAACATTAGTGAACGACTGAAGAAATCAGCCAAAATTGCAATAAAGCCAGCCAACACCACAGCCACTGTCATGACTAACATGTCTCGGTTACCAACGTGCGATAGTTCATGAGCCACGACTCCTTCCAACTCTGTACGGTCAAGAATCTGTAATAAACCAGTAGTCACGGCCACTACGGCATGTTCAGGGTCACGTCCGGTTGCAAAAGCATTTGGTGAAGGGTCTTCAACAATATACACCTTAGGCATCGGAAGACCCGCTGTAATCGATAGGTTTTCTACTATATTATAGAGGTCAGGCGCTTGCTCTTTAGCTATCTGACGGGCACCGGTCATACTGATAACGACTTTGTCGGAGTACCAATAACTACCAATACTACTCGCCATCGCAAATACGGCTCCAATATAAAGTATCGCGGGGTTATTTAGATACCATGATACGTAGTAACAAATAGCAATCACAAACATCATAAAAGTACCCATCAAGATGAAGGTTTTTGTGACGTTATTTGATTGTTGAGTATAAAGTGTAGCCATGAAATTAAAGCAAGCCAGTAGACTTGAATTTTATATTACGAATTATAGAGGAATTCCTTGCACGCTCTCGTTAGAACGATAATCGACATCATCCGACCAACGTAAGTAATAACCTTTTTTATAACCGCCTTTAGTAATAAGATTATTCCGACGTGCTTCTATTAATTCCTCTTTAGGAATTTCTAACTGGCGAATTAATGTCTCAATTACCACCATTAAATCACTATACTCCTCAAGAAACATTTCTTTTGAACGACACATAGACAAAGAAGCGGCTTCTTCTTGAATCTTTTTGAATAACTCTTGTTGTAACTCCTGCACATCGACGATATTCCGCACCTCGCACTTTTTATGCTTAGCCTCAATTTTACCCGGTACGTTATCTCGCACCAGTTTGTTGTAATAGATCCGATTAATTTCTGACATAGTGAGATAAGTATAGCAAATAATTTAAGAATCCTAGCATCACTTCTACCAAGACCCGCCTCCCCCGCCGCCAGAACCACCACCAGACGAGCCGCCGCCAAATGAACCAGAACCACCTGAAGATTGGGGAGATACTGACATTCCGCTTGATATCGCTCCTGTAAACATTACCAGATGTTGACCAAATGAAATAGTATCAAAAGTACCATAATTACTTGTATACCATTGGGGAGAATCTATAATCACATCTTTAAATATCTCTGCCCACTGAGACTCAACACCTAAAGCAATTGCATAAGGTAAATATTCCATAAACTTTTCGGGATTCAAGGATGGTGCATTATGGAACTCAAAACGCTCCTTATCAGTCACTGACAAAAAAAGTTTAAAGCCCTTGAGATGATTTAGTGCTTCAAAACCCAATTTAGTTCTTCGTTCAGAGAAAATTGTTATCGTTATAACTACTGCAACAATGAAAATAATTACAAATATAAAAGCGTACGGTACATTAATTAAAAGAGCGTTCAAAAAAACCATTACCATTACCGCAATAAAAATAAAAGAAATAACCGTCTCAGACTTTATCACTTTGTCTAGAAATCCTTTTGTCACCATCTCATTTTTTACCTCATTTTTTAAATCTTTGATTAGGGAATAGTTACTGCGTAACAATTCTTTATTTGATTTAACTTTAGACAACAAAACTGTCTTAGGCACAGTATTGAGCACGACGTCTTGATATTTTGAATTAAAAGCACGCATAAAATCAGAAGACAGGGATTCTTGCGTCGCACCGCCTGTATCGCGAAAAATGAGCCTTAGCAATTTTCGATAAGGCACAGAAGCACTTTCATTCTCTGATTTGAGTAGCGTTATTTCATAATCATCAACCTCAAACAACAACCAAGCCTTTCTGGTCACCTCCTTGATTGAAATAAAACCATTTTGCGCCAAAAATATTAGTCCGGCGGTAATATCTCTTGCGTGCAATTTATTATCAAACAAAACACCGGAAAACAAAGGATTAATATTCTGATATGGCTCATATTGCGGGACAACAACCGTACTACTTCTATTTTTGGTTCGCCAGTTATAAGCAAGATAAATAAACACACACAATAAAGCTGTGATTAAAACAAACAAGACAACGATAGTTTTAATTCTCTCTAATTTTAATATTGGGCTCGATAGAAAAAGCTCTTGAGCAACTGTAAGATTATCTCCCGGAATCAAAACCCGCTGTTTGAAAAAGGTTCTTCCGTACGAAGTATAGGAGTCATCACATTTATCCACCACTCCAAATACACCTGCATAACAATCAAAATGTTCACCCTGCATTTTTTTAACACCACCAGAGACAATTGTTACCACTTGTAAAATCGGAATTTCCCACTCATTTCCGGTCACATTCCAATACAGCTCTGTTCCATTCTTATTTTCTGACAAAGCCCCGCGGGCGCGGTAGGTAATTTCGTAGACATGTTGGCCGGTGATTGTGTTGTTTGGGTTACCGATTTTTACTGATAAGCCTGGGTAACTTTCTAGAGCATAAGGTTCTGCAACGCCGTCACGAGTGACAGAAATAAGTTCATATTCAACATACCGTTCTTTATACCAAGCTGAATCCGGCTGTGCGTGTTTTTCTGAAATACTACGATAAATACCGTGTTTCTGTACTCCTTCAAAATCGTAGGTGATGGTTTCAGTAATATCTAAAGAGCTGTCGGATTGGATTGTAATATCACTAACGAATGAGGTGATTTGTTCGGCCGAAACTGTTCCTACCCACAAAAACCAGATGGTCACAACAAAAAACAGCCACTTTGTAGAAGGGGTTAGTCTGTCTACAAAAGTGGCTGTATTCAACATAGATTAATTAGAAACCGACTTTTACTGGTTCTCGTTCGGTGCTGTTTTCGGCTAGTTCGAAGAATTCCTGAGCCACAAAATTGAACATGCTCCCAATAATGTTTGATGGGAATGATTGGAGAGCGATATTGAGGTCGCGGACATTGCCGTTGTAGAAACGACGAGCAGCTTGAATTTTGTTTTCGGTATCGGACAATTCGCGTTGTAGTTCGAGGAAGTTAGTATTAGCTTTCAAATCTGGGTAAGCTTCAGCTACAGCCAAAAGTTTTCCGAGTGAGGCAGTTAAGCCTGATTCGGCACCAGCCATTGCTTTCATTTGTTCTGGCGTCATACTACCAACATCAACGTGTACTTGCGTTGCTTTAGCTCGAGCTTCGGTTACAGCATCAAAAGTCTCACGCTCATGTGAAGCATAACCCTTAACAGTCTCTACTAAGTTAGGAATAAGGTCGTAGCGACGCTTTAGCTGTACATCAATATCTGCCCAAGCTTCCTTAGCCTGTTGCGTCAGCTTTACGAATCGGTTGTACAAAGAAACTCCATACACCGCTAGCACCACAAATATAATTAAAGTCCACATAAAATCCAAATTTACTTTTATAATGATTAAATTTAATTAATGATACCACACAATATACTTATTTTTGTCTATTTTTGCTGAAAAACAAAAAGGGCTCGCGCAGCGAGCCCTTTTTCATCTAATTAATCTTTAGTACATTCCTCCGCCCATTCCTCCCATGCCGCCCATATCGGGCATGCCTGGTTTGTCGGCTTCTGGAGCGTCAGCAATCGCTGCTTCAGAAGTTAGAAGAATCGCAGCGGCTGAGACAGCGTGCTGTACTCCGGCTCGCTCCACCTTTACTGGGTCGATAATTCCCGCCTTAATCATGTCATCAATCATTTCAGCTTTAGCAGCATCATAACCAGCATTGCCGCCTGCTTCCTTAACTTTCTGCACAATCACCGCTCCGTCATGCTTACCTGTATTATCGGCAATTTGTCGCAAGGGCATTTCGAGCGCCTTGAGCACAATGTTGTAACCAATCAGTTCTTCTCGTTCAAGATTTTTCTTACTTGAAAGTCCTTTTTCAACAATACCGGCTGCACGAGCAAGAGCAGTTCCTCCACCGGGCACAATCCCCTCTTCAATCGCAGCCTTGGTAGCGTTTACTGCGTCTTCAATCTTAAGTTTAAGATACTTCATTTCGGTTTCAGTGGCGGCTCCTACTCGGATTACGGCCACTCCGCCAGCCAATTTAGCAATTCTTTCCTCTAGCTTGTCTTTGTCGAACTTTGAAGTTGCTTGTTCAAGCTGAGACTTAAGCGCATTAACACGATCAGTGATAGTCGCTTTTTTACCAGCGCCGCCAACGACAGTAGTAGCTTCTTTAGTAGCGACGACTCGGTCTGCTTTACCGAGTTGAGCTAATTCAGTATTTTCTAGCTTCAAACCAACATCTTCAGAAATAACTTGAGCGCCGGTTGTGACTGCAATGTCAGCTAAGATTTCTTTCTTTCGATCACCATAGCCTGGAGCCTTTACTGCCAACACTGAAAATCCACCTTTAAGCTTATTGACCACCAAAGTTGCCAACGCCTCGCCATCAACATCATCAGCAATAATTATCAATTCTTTTTTACCGGTTTGAGCCACCTTTTCCAATAACGGTAGGATTTCTTGCACTGAAGAAATCTTCTTGTCAGTAATTAAAATATGAACATCTTTATATTCTGCTTCCATTCGTTCAGGGTTAGTCACCATGTATGGAGAAACATAACCTCGGTCAAATTGCATGCCTTCGGTAAATTCAGTTTCAATACCAAATGATTGAGATTCCTCAACCGTCACTACACCGTCCTTACCGACTTTATCAATAGTTTCAGCAATTTTTTCACCCAATTCAACACTTTCGGCTGAAATTGTCGCTACTTGCTTAATCTCATCAAGTGAAGAAATTTGCGTTGCCATTTTTTGTAAAGTAGCGACCACATCTTTAGCCGCGTGTTCCATTCCAATTCGCACAGCCATTGCATTCACACCCATAGTGGTCTGCTTAAGACCTTCATTCACAAGGGCTTGCATCAGAACTGTTGCAGTAGTTGTACCATCGCCAGCTAATTCATTAGTTTTGTTGGCCACTTCTTTAACCATTTCAGCGCCCATGTTTTCAAATTTGTCTTTGAGTACAATTTCTTTAGCAATCGTCACGCCGTCATTAGTGATTAACGGTCCACCGTAACCTTTATCAATAATCACATTCCGTCCCCGGGGGCCTAAAGTAACCTTAACTGCGTTCGCTACAGTATCAACTCCGCGCTGCAACTTTTTCTTTACGTCCTCTCCAAACAATACTTCTTTTGCCATATTTTTAAATTAATTACTTTAAACTAGTTGACAAACACACCTAAAATACTCGCTTCTGAAACGATGTAATACTCTTCATTTTGATATTTCAATTCATCAAATCCGTATTTTGAAAATATCACCCGGTCGCCAATTTTTACTTCTAAAGGAATCCGCTTGGTGCCTGATTCATCCCACTTTCCTGGTCCAGTCGCAATCACTATGCCTTGTTCTGGTTTTTCCTTCTTGGCTGTATCTGGAATAATAATTCCCGAGGCGGAAACAGTTCCTAACTCTAGCTCGGTTAATGGTCGAACGATAATCCGATCACCCAATGGCTGAATCGGACTTATGGTTTTCTTTGTAGTCCCTGACATAACTTTTCTCTATAATTAAAAACAACAAATAATTCTCTTCTAACAACAAATGTGACTAGCGACGTACCCCAGGGCATCTTCTCTCGCTACGCGATTCACCTTATACCCCAGGGCATCTTCTCTCGCTACGCGATTCACCTTATACCCCAGGGCATCTTCTCTGGCTTCGCCATTCACCTCACCAAAAAACATCCAACATCCCCGTCGTGACGCTATTATACGACAGCCGAGTCTGAAGTCAAAAAATACTATTGACATAATCTGTTAAAGTTATAGAATCCCAAACAGCCGACATTTTTATTTGTTTTAGCTAAACTTTTAACAAAAAACCTAAATGTTGTTCTTTCACATATTAAATAAGGAGCTTTCTAGTGAATAAAACAGAAGCAAGTAAAAACACATTTTATCTTAGCGTCAAAGGTTTTAATGTACGTATAGAACAATGTTACCAAAAGGCAGCCTCGATGATGGCTAAATTCCTTAAAAAGGAAACTGCTATTGATGTTGAATTTTTAAGACATTTCTTTACTGTCTTAATGACAATGTTAATTTCCATCTATCTCTCAATTACGTATATGGGTTGGATTATTGATAATATCGATATTTCGATGCCGTTAGCAATAATGGCTTCTGTATACATTATTTTATTCATAGCCTGGAGAAAGCTTTATGTGCTAAGCAAGGAATATATTAACGACAACAACCGAGCATCATTAAACGTTCTTGAAAAATGGTTTGTACCGTTAAAAACCACCACCCTTACCCTGGTCTTTTTTACATCAATAACACTGATGATTTTAATTTATAACTATTTGTTCGATTCAATAAGTCTATTGGAGCTAATTGGACTACCAATCTCAACTTTAGTACTCAT
Organism: Candidatus Parcubacteria bacterium; assembly: GCA_041173745.1. Classification (GTDB taxonomy): domain Bacteria; phylum Patescibacteriota; class Minisyncoccia; order Phycocordibacterales; family UBA918; genus OLB19. The sequence goes on from JBEDID010000003.1 coordinate 14,870, forward strand.
GTTTATTGTCCATTTACTTATCAGGGATTTAGAACCAAATTTTGTTAAGATTGTTAGAATAGCGGACAAAGAATTCTGTTGCGAAAAAGCCCATATTTCGACCTTAGCAAGAAACTACTGGGTTCAATCGCTAGACGACCCAAGGGAAGTCATCGACAAACTATTAACCTTTATTGATTACTGGCTGTACAATCAATCGACAGCAGCCAGCAAGTTCCTGAGGAAGATTGGGCCGGAGGGTTATGAATTATTGGATGATTACGATAAATTCTTCGAAGGGTATTCTAATTATTCTATTCCGCAAGCCATGATAAAAAAACTTTGCACCTATGCAATTAGAGGTATTTCAGTCAAACAAGCATTAAATCTGATAATTGAGAAGAAAAAATATAAATCATAACACTCAAGCAAGCTCTTTACTTTAACCAGCCAACCTTCTACTTAATCTTAATTATAGTAGGAGGTTGTTTTTATGTTGCACCGCTTGCCTCTCGCCTATTTTTCTGCTATGCTCTCGGGGCATGAATATTATCGATTCGGTGCTTCCAGCACTGCCGTACATCCAGATAATCCTCTCCGTCCTTCTCGTTGCAGCAATTTTGCTTCAGCAGCGTGGTTCTAGTTTGGGAGGAGCATTTGGTGGCGACAATTTTAGTTCAGCTTTCCATAAGCGTCGTGGCGCTGAGCTGTTTCTATTCAAGTTTTCTATTGGAATTGCGGTACTGTTTGTACTAGCAACGTTCTTGAACATCCTCGCGTAATTCGCGGTTTTTTCTTAAACTCCAATACTCTTGCTCTAGATTTGCAGGCCATTTTGTTTGCGTGTTTTGAAACACAAGATCTTAGTTTGATCATTTACTTCACCTCTTACTTATCTATATATTTATATGGAAACACACTCTGGATCATCGGCCCGATTACTCGACCGATTCCTTAGCCTCATCGAGGTTACTCATGGTAGTAGCGATCGCCTGATACTGCGTTTGGCTCTATTTGCTGTGGTTGGAACGGCCATCTGGTTACTTTTTTCGCTCAATCAGCATTACTCAGCTGTTACTCCTACTCGGGGCGGCTCTATTTCTGAAGGAATTGTTGGAACACCACGATTTGTAAACCCAGCACTAGCGGCCACCCGAGCCGATCAAGACGTAACCGCTTTGGTTTACAGTGGACTAATGAAAATAATGCCTGATGGCACGCTAGCTAACGACGTAGCTGAATCAATCACTGTTTCTGATGATGGCCTTACTTACAACATAGTTTTACGTAAGGACGTTAGTTTTCACGACAATACACCACTAACTGCACATGATGTTGTTTACACAATCCAACTGATTCAAGATGCAAATCTCAAAAGTCCGATTCGAGGCAACTGGACTGATGTTACTATTCAAGAAATTGGTGAGTATGAATTAAACGTCATCCTCGAAGAGGCTTACGCTCCTTTTATTGAAAATTTTACGCTCGGCATTATGCCGGCTCATGCTTGGAGCAGTCTTCCGATTGAACAATTACCATTTAGTGCACTTAATACTGAACCAATTGGATCAGGACCGTTCGCCATCACATCCGCTAAACGTGACACATCTGGTTTGATTAATCATTACACCCTACAAGCTTTTCACAACAACGGCTATGATCCAAAAATCGACCAATTTGAACTAGCCTTCTTCCAAAATGAAGATTCGTTAATGACAGCATTAATGAACAAAACTATAGATTCAACCACTTACGCACCACCGGAACAAATTCAAGCAGTCTTGGACACTGGCAAGTATCAGTTAGTAGAAGAACCTCTACCTCGTACTTTTGGCATTTTCTTTAACCAAAATCGCTCCGTTGCTTTACGAGACAAATCAGTACGTGAAGCCTTGACAGTTGCCATAAATCGCGATGAATTAATAGAAACCGCCCTCCATGGCTACGGTGTCCCCATAAATGAACCTACCGCTTTTCTTTCGACTGAGTTAGAATCAAAGGACGCCATTCAAAATATAGCGACTAGCTCGCTCGACCAAGCCGCTACCATCCTTGAAGCTGGAGGTTGGTCAAAGAATGATCTGGGGTACTGGGAGAAAGAAATTGATAAAGAGACAGTCACTCTCAGTATCACCCTTAAGACCGGCAACGCTCCTCTATTTGAATCTCTCGTCAGCAATATTTCTGCACAATGGAAAGAGCTGGGTGTTGAGGTTACCACAGAGCAGTTTGAACAAACCGGATTAGTACAGTCAGTTATCCGGCCGCGAGACTTCGAAGCCTTGTTGTTTGGATTAGACATGAGTCGATCTTATGAACTATATCCTTTTTGGCATTCGTCTCAACAAAATGACCCGGGGCTAAATATCGCCCAATACGCCAACGTTGAAGTAGACAATTTATTGCAAAAAGCTCGTTCCGAACAACTTGTACCAACCAGAATTGCCTTACTACAAGCAGCCAGCGAAATAATTGTTAAGGAGCGGCCGGCCATTTTTCTCTTCCAGCCAACCCTGACATATTTAGTAAGTAACGACATGACCATACCAGACATACATTCTCTCGGAAGACCGGCCGACCGCTTCAGCAACATTACCCAGTGGCACACCGAAAAAGACTCCCTTTGGCCAATGTTCCGAGACAATATATAAACCTTTGCCATACTATAAACAACATTATCTGAAATTTTATGAACACAAACGAAAATACCCAACCAACTACTAATAGTAGTAACAACAACAATCGACCACAACGTAATCGCTTCCCTCGCCGCGCTCCCGCCCACGCAGGAACACCTGGCACAAGCACCGCAAACGCCCACCGTCGACCCTACACACCAAACACTAATCATGCACCACATCGTCCAGGTGCAGCGCCTGCGGCTCGTCCTGGTGCCAAACCGGCCAAGCGTAACAATCGTAATCGTCGTGGCAATCAACAACGCCGTCGCCCAAACACAGCCCCAGCCTTAACTCACCGACTTGATATTACTGATGACAAGATGCCGTTCATTCCAGAAATCACTGATGAGGACACAGTTCGAATCATTACCGTGTCTGGAGTAGAAGAAATTGGTCGGAACATGAACATCATCGAAACTAAAGATGACATCTTTGTGGTTGATGCTGGTTTCCAGTTCGTCTCACCTGAAAGTAATGCTCCAGGTATCGATTACATTTTACCAAACACTCAATACCTCGAAGAGCGTAAGGATAAAATTCGCGCTTTAATTGTGACTCACGGTCACCTCGACCACATCGGTGGAATTCCTTTCATCATGGAACGAATTGGTAATCCTCCAGTATATACTCAATACCTGACTTCACTGATGATTCTGAAGCGTCAAGAAGAATTCCCACACATGGAACCAGTTAAAATGAACGTCATCAAAGAAGGTGAGACATTCACAATTGGAAAAACTCGAATCAAAACTTTCCCAGTTACTCACTCGATTCCAGACGCTATGGGTGTTTGTATTGAGACAAAGCATGGCGATGTAGTCATTACCGGCGACATCAAGTTGGTACACGAAGGCGGTGAAGTGGTCGTTGAAGAACGTGCATCATGGGAGAAAGTTGGACTAAACAAAAACCTCGTTCTACTTTGTGACTCTACCAACGCTGACCGTCAAGGTTTCTCTGCCACAGAAGCTCTAGTATTTAAAACTCTCGAAGAGATTATCCGTAATTCAAGAGGACGACTTATCATCGGAACTTTTGCTTCCCAGTTTGACCGTCTAATTAGTGTTATCAAGGTTTGTGAAGAACTAGGCAAAAAGGTTGTCATGGAAGGTCGCAGTATTAAAACCAACATCGAAATTGCGATTCAAGCTAAATTGATGGAAGTTAAACAAAGCACCTTCATTAATGCTGGTGACATGAGTGACTATCCTAACGACCGAATCGTTATTCTTTCTACCGGTGCTCAAGGCGAACAATTTGCCGCGTTGATGCGGATGGCCACTGACAAGCATAAGTTTCTAACACTGACCGAACAAGACACAATCGTGCTTTCTTCTTCAGTGATTCCTGGTAACGAAATTGCCGTTCAGAAGCTCAAAGATAATATTTACCGTAAAAATGTAAAGGTTATCAACTACCAAGGTTCTCACGTTCACTCATCTGGACACGGTAACGCTGGTGAATTAGTCTGGGTCCACAAAGCCGTCAAGCCAACCTTCTTGATTCCTGTCCATGGTCACCATTACCACCTCAAGAGCCACATGTACGCAGCCATTGAAAACGGTTTTCCGCGCGCCAATATCGCTGTGCCAGACAACGGAACTATCATTGAAATTAAAAATGGTAACGAAATGAAAATTCTGCCAATGAAGATTCCTAATGAATCAGTTATGGTTGATGGCTTCACAGTTGGAACTCGACAAGAGGTCGTACTCCGGGATCGTCAGACTCTAGCCGAAGACGGTATGTTCGTTATCATTGCCACTGTTAATACCAAAAATGGTAAGCTGCGCAAGTCACCAGATATCATCTCTCGTGGATTTGTCTACCTACGCGAAAACCAACAACTACTATCTGAAGCTCGCGTACTGATTAAAAAGACAGTTGAACGACAAACTGAAAACATGAATCCTTTGGATTTGGAAATTGTAAAAGACGAACTAGCCGATGTAATGAGCGGCTTCCTCATGCAAAAAACCCAAAAGAACCCAATGGTTATCCCGGTGCTAATCGGCATATAAGGAGATTAAAGTGACGAAACACGAAAACGGCCGGCCCTTTGGGCCGGCCGTTTTTGCAATACTTAAATTAATCAAATCTGTTAACAGCCTTCATAAATCCAGTTTATAAAGGCTATAATGTAACCACTATGCCCCGCCCCTCACACCACTCACTTACCCTCCATAAAAAACCTCGCCGCCACCTCTTTCCCATCTACGCTGCTTCCCTACTCCTTATCTTTCACACAGCATTAGTAAATTACATCAACTCTTCTTTTTTAGAGCAATTTGTCACAACTGCTGCCATCGGAACTATTTATACTATTGGCTCGGCCCTGAGTGTTCTTATTTTTTTGTTTATATCGCGCGTACTGCATCGTGTGGGCAATTACCGCCTAATGCTTTACTTGCTCTTACTCGACTTTATGGCCGTCTCAGGGATGGCTTTTGCTGAGACTTTGCGGGTGGCTGTACCACTGTTTTTATTGAACTTAGTGTCTGTACCTCTGATTATATTCAATTTAGACGTATTCCTCGAAGAGCAAATCGGCACTAATGAAGACAGCACCGGCAGTCGACGCGGATTATTACTCACACTACTAAGCTTAATCGGTGCCGTTTCTCCGCTCATTGGCACCATGCTTATCAATGAGACAACTGGTAGTTTCACCTATTCTTACCTTCTGAGTGCTTTCACATTAATTCCAATTATGGCCATTTTGATTTTTTCCTTCCGTGATTTTTCGGATCCAAAGTACAATCAAATCGACCTTTTCTCTGCCTTGCGTACCTTTTGGAGAAACAGTAATATTCGCAATGTATTTTTAACCAACTTTACCTTACAGATGTTTTTCTTATTGATGGTGGTCTACACCCCACTTTATCTGACCCATGAAATCGGCCTATCTTGGACCGACTTTGGAATCATAATGTTCTTTGCTCAATTGGCTTATGTGGTACTTGAGTACCCTATCGGCATAATAGCCGACAAGTACATCGGAGAAAAGGAGATGATGGCCTTCGGTTTCTTTATCATGATTATTTCTACCTCTTGGATGTCATTTGTAACCGTTCCTGATATATTAGTCTGGTCTTTAATTCTTTTCGTCACTCGCACCGGCGCCAGCTTTGTTGAAGTGACTACCGAAAGTTATTTCTTTAAGCAAATTAAAAGTAGCGATGCTCAGGTCATTAGTTTTTTCCGTCTCACTCGCCCTCTCTCGTACGTAGTCGGAGCCTTAATTGCAAGCTTTGCTTTGCTCTATCTGCCCTTCAACTTACTATTTACAGTGTTTGCCATTCTGATGGTGCCAGCCCTCTTTTTCACCCTCAATATTGTAGACAGCAAGTAAACCAAAAAGAGTCCCAATTCAAAGAATTGGGACTCTTTTTGGTTTAGTGTTAAGTTACGTTTAGTTTAAAGATTCACTACTCTACCACCTCATAATCTACCTGTTGTTCATGCCTACCCTTTCGTGACATGACCAGCCAAGCTGCAATGTAAATTAAAATTCCAGGAAAGATTCCAGTCATTATCAAAAAAGTAATCGCTAGTACTCGAAATAAAACAGGGTCTTTGCCAAAATATTTAGCTAAGCCGGCCAATACACCACCCATAACAGCCTTCTCTTCGTCACGTTCTAGTTTCTTTTTCATGAGCTATAGTGTAACAAATATTATCCATTATCTAAATGGTAAATAACGTCTTTACGCTCAATCACAATCTTCCATCCCATGCGTTTGGCATGAGCATACAGAACTTTGTTAGGATTGAAGCAAATAGGCTCATTCACTGACCCCAAGAGTGGGATGTCGCCGCCTGTATCACCCACCGCCAAAGAAAGTTCAGTAGTCAAATGTGGATTTTTATCAAACACTCGTTTGACGATATTGGCTTTATTTTGAATCAAATGCTCGTCTGATATCAAGCCCGTAAAACAATCTTGCGGACCGATTTCATATACCCGGCCATATACCTTATCAAACCCATACTGAGGACAAAATTCATCCAGAATAGTTTTGGGTGACTGAGAGATAGCCACCAAAAAGTAGCCGTCTTGTTTTAAGCGTTTAATCAAATCTCGGGTGTAACGATAGACGTGCTTACTTTGCACAGCTACCACTCTGCGTCCAATATCAGCAAACTGTCCGTAATGGACACCTTTTATATGTCGCAAAAAAGTTTGCACCACTGCATCGATATATTCTTCATAAGAACCTTCACGTCCACGCCAAGCCAGAAACTCCGAACTATATTCATCAGCCGCATCAGCCGGAAAAACTCCCTCGGCGACAAACTGCTTCACCAGTTCAATCAGAAGACTGGACCGGAACAGGGTGCCATCAATATCAAAAAATGCGACTGGTTGTTGTTTCATAATTAGCGGTTACATTAAAATATTTCTAATTTAATGGTCAAGAAGTTACTGTTCTCAAACTAGAAAGTGGCGAAATTAGGTTAATTTTGGCTTAACGACAATGTCCACCAGTGATCCGATAGTCACCAGTACAGCAGCGATAATTAAAACCAGACCAATTACTGGCAGCATCAGCAATAAAGTAAAGACGAAAATGCCAAGCACAAGTGATAGTAAAGTAACTACCGGGGTTGTTTGCTTTTTAGCAGCAATGAGTAACAATGAGCCTGCTACCGCCACTGAACCTACCACACCGAGTACAGTGAGCAATAAAAACAATAATAAGGCTACGAAGCCTACCACTGTACCGATGGCACTAAATAAAAGTATAGCGGTTGCAAAAGGAGCGACCGTAAGCACCACGAACCCGATTATTACTGATCTCAAACTGTGAGAAGTTGCCCTCACCACCATTTTTTGCAAAGTCTTTCGAGACACTAGATACCACGCTAGCACTGAAAACAACAGGATTAGACCCATCACAAACAAAGGATTCCAACCGTTTGAACTAGCAGCTAACGGTGGATCACTACGCATTAGGTCGCCACCAACATTAGCGTTAAGAGACTGGACGACCACTACACCACTAACATAACGTACTGACCCTTCAATGGCAGCATTATCACCCAGAGTTAATTGATCAGTAGTCACATCAACGTCACCACCGACTGGAGCATCGATTCGTAATGAACCAGTTCTACCAATGACATCACCACCGACCGAACCTTCAATCGTTGCATCACCCGCAAAAATAATTACATCGCCAGCCACTGAAGCGGACGATAGAATGTTGACCGAACCGCCAATTACCAGCAAATCACCCATAACTGGTTCGGCAATAGTCACCTCTCCGGCCACAATCCGTAAATCATCACCGACAGTGCCGTGAATATCAACTCGACCACCAACCATAAAAGCATTAGCGCCGACTGACCCATTAAGAGTCGTTTGACCGCCTGCTGTTACAATATCCTCCTTAATTTCTCCGGAGACGTTTATCTTAGAGCCAGCAGCGTAAAAATCACCTTCGACTATCTGATCTTCTGCAATAGAAACTGTGTCACCAGAACGAAGCACTGATTTTGCTTCAACCGGCACAACTAATACACCTGAAATTATAGTTGTAAGTAAAAGGATTCCTAAGATTTTTTTTCGCATATTAATTGATTATTGTACGTCGGCAACGGTGTTTTCTCTAATAACTTATTTTTGCTTTTAATTAAGAATATTTTTTTAGCACTCCAGACATTACTCAATTTTGTTTTAAAACATTTTATACATTTGTTTTAGTGTCAATTGAATAAATTATTCCTTCTCTGATAGAGTTACAAAAAGAAAAATCAAAGTTTAGCATTATACTCTGAACTAATTTTCTATCAGAACAGACTTGTCTTTATCTGGCAACGCGCGAAAACGAGCAAAAACTGGCATATAATATAGCTGTATCTACAGTATACGTGGTTTTATAAGGGGCGCAAACTAATTTAGCTCCTTTTAACCAGAAATATTAATTAATTCAAACCAAACATAGACCACTACACCGAGAGCAGTAATTAGTAACAAGGAACTAATAATCAGAAAAGTTTTCATGCTGCTATATAAACGACGTCTGTTTGTAGAAAAGTAATGATGGTTAATGCGAGTATAACGAGAAACAATAGTCCACAAAACAATATTAACCGTGGTCGAGACAACTCCATTTTGCCCGTATTCCAATCACGAACATATAAAAACGAAAAAGTGAATCTAAAAAAACTCATATAAAATAGGACTGAAAACAACTACCGTATAAATGCTACAAAAAAAGTACAGCTCTTGTTTTTGTTTACTTATCATCATAATTATTATAACGCTTTATCGAGCGTAACAGAAACAGTTTTTTCCTCGCCCGTTTGGATAATTTTTAAGACGATTACTTGCCCGACGGTTTTTTCTCGTAGAATTGTAGCTAAATCTTTAGTTCTCAATTCTTCACCATCGATACTTAAAATAATGTCACTTTCTTTGATTCCCACTTTATCGGCTGGTGAGCCGGGCATAACAGCCAATTCTTCCGGAGTCTGCCCCTTCACAACCAAGGCTCCATAATCAACCGACAGTTTATTAAGTTCAGTCAATCGCGCATTAATCATTGCGTATCGCACCCCTAAAAACGGTCTAACAATTTCACCATACTGTTTTACTGAATCAACCACTCCTTTAACAACATTGGCTGGCAAAGCAAAACCAATACTATCAGCGCCACGCGAGGTAGCGACATTAACTCCAATCACTTCCCCTTTAGTGTTTAGGAGTGGACCGCCAGAATTACCGGGATTAATAGCCGCATCAGTTTGAATCACTTGGTCTAATTGTTCACTATTACCACGTCCGTCGCTAGCCACAATTGAACGCGCTAAACCAGACACAACACCAACTGAAACTGAATTACGAAACTCGGCCAAAGCGTTTCCAATAGCAATTACTGGTTGTCCGAGTTTAAGTTTTTCAGAATCACCAAAAGTGGCAAAAGTTAAAGCCCCTTTCAATGGTTCGCTGATTTTTAGAATAGCAATGTCGAGCTGAGGATCGCGAGCCAATACATCGACTTTGTAGGCAGTACCATCATTAAGTAGAATTGAGTAGCGTGCTTCTTTGTCTTCAACTACATGGCGATTTGTTACAATCAAACCATCATTACTCACAATAAAACCAGAACCGCCACCGACTTCGCGCTCTTCTGTTCCGTTCTCACGCACCCGAGGCACACTAAAACCGCCAAAAAATCCCCACGGGTCAAACGTTTCATTATACTGTTCATACACTGGCACATCCTTTGTTATCACGACCGAAACTACCGCCGGATTCACAGCCGCAATAGAATCAACGATTTGGGTAGTTTGTTGTTCAACCAGTAGAGAGTTGGTTTCAGAACTAGCGGCTGGTTGAATTGCTAAATAAGTCACTAAGCTATTGCGTGCCACATATCCAATTCCAACCAAAACTACTAAAGTAATTAAACTACTAAGTAACGCTGTTTTTGCAACTGTCCCTGGTTTCATATGTAGTGTATTACGAAATAATTACTCAGTCTCTTTCACAAACAACTCCTTCCCACGATTCCACATTTCGGGATAGCCTTGTAGCTGCAACCAATACCACCATTCAGCTCCCCAGAGATATTGGGTAAGTTGATTTTACGATTAAGTTAAACCTACCCTGTAAATCAAATAAACCCTTTTTATATATTTATACACACATCTTTCCTACCAGTCTTCTTCTTGCAACAGTTTCATCCTTTGCAAAATAATCACCACTTCTTTTAAAATCCTAATAATTTCGGTTTGTTTGTATCTATTGTCACCATTAACCTGTTCAGAGTTAGTCTTCCCGCCTTCGGCAGATTGGAGAGAAGTGGCTATGGTTGGGTCGTTGTGTTTTATTTGGGCGGCTCGGCTGGTGCTAGTGGTAGTATTTCGACTCGACAAAACAGTTAGACTTATCTCGTGGATAACAGGTGTAACAGTCGGATTGGTAGTAGTTAAAATAGCGCGCCACTGGAAAGAACGGGCTCGAGCATCTTCAGGAAAAGAACTGTTGTTGTCGATGTCGTGCCAGGTATTACCGTGATTAGTAGTATAAGAGAAAGCGACGGTGGTACCAGCAGGGGTAGTAACATTAGCCGCGAAGGTAATGAGATCCTGGTCTTTAGTGAAGGCTTGTTCAGAGCTGGTATATGTACCAACACTCTCATAGCCGTTGGAGTAGGTGACGGAGTTGACGGTAGGAGTAGTGTTGGTGTCGGCGGTGGTGAGATTGAGCTGGTACTGCATCCAATCGTTTCCGATGAGGGCAGTAGGGTCTATAGGACATGAAGTGGGGTCGGTACAAGGAGTAGACCAACTGCTCCAGGCGGAGTCAGGGAGTTCGATTTGGATGTAGTCGATTTCGAGGGAGTCAGTGGAGTTGTTCCAGCTGCCAGGGTTCCACCAGATATCAAAACCAATCTTAGAAAAAGGAATGCTAGCGGTGGTAAAAGAGGTAGTAGTCCATTCGTTGGGGATGATATCAGGACAACCATCGTCATCCCACCAATCTTCGTCAAAGACACATGCCCAGAGTTCAGTAGCATTAGTGTTCACTCTGAAACGGGCAGTAACTTCGGTACCGATGGGAAAATATCCGTCTGGTTTGCCAGTGTCAATCCAAGTAGAGTTGTCGTCTGCATTGGGATTAGTTAGCTTCATAGTACCACCACTTTCTTCTGCCGTCTGGAAGAAGCCTCCCCAGCCATAAAAGTCACCAGCGTATTCGGAGACACTGTTGTCATCGAAGTCATCTATCCAAGCAGCCTCGCTATCCCCTAGTCGATATGAGAGTGCGGTGGATTGTCCTGCGGTTTGAGTTGCGTCAAATGCGAACGTAGTGGTAGGAGCGGAAGTTATAGATTGTAGTCTGCTGGTGTATATTCCTTGTGGATTATATTGATTGTCGAGGTTGATGACGGTCAGGCCACCCCTTGTACTCACATACAAAAGGTTGTTGGCTAGGAAAGAGTGCAATACATAATTATTCCCCAACGCCGGTGTGGTGGCGGTGGTATATGTCTGCACCAAGGTATCGTCAGCCGGGTCGACGGTGCCTTGGGTGTTGATGACGGTCAGGCCACCCACTGTACTCACATACAAAAGGTTGTTGGCCAGGAAAGAGTGCAATACATAATTATTCCCCAACGCCGGTGTGGTGGCGGTGGTATATGTCTGCACCAAGGTATCGTCAGCCGGGTCGACGGTGCCTTGGGTGTTGATGACGGTCAGGCCACCACCCCATGTACTCACATACAAAAGGTTGTTGGCTAGGAAAGAGTGCAATACATAATTATTCCCCAACGCCGGTGTGGTGGCGGTGGTATACCGATATTCTTGGCCAAGCGCCACTTCCCCGCCGTTCTTATCGACTATTCCTGTAATCGACAACTCATCCAGAGGTTTCGTTCCACCTTTCTCAAATTCCTCCTTCGTCGACTCAGTATACGCTCCGGCTTTATTTGCCAGTGTCACATCACCCGGGAACTGTGTCGCGGAGGTACGGGAGTTAGTACCGGAAGCAAAGTTTGAAGCAGTATCCCAACTATAGGTCTGGGCGGCGTGACTGGTATTAGGGAGAGTAAGTTGGTAGCTGCTAACTCCAATAACAGCAGTCAAGAGAAGTCCGGCCAGGAATTGGTAGCGAAGTTTCTTAGTGACAGTCTTCGGAACATAAGAGAAATACATATTGTTTTTTAATAATACTAATAACCACGTCGGGAACGCATACATTCTCCAGGGTTTTGGTAGCCGTTTTCTTCATAAACAAAGTGACAGTCTTTGGAATTAAGGAGAGGCAGAGCTGGGTCTTCAGGGAGGGTAAAGGTTTCTAGGTTTAACGTTGGTTCGGAGGTGGTCGATTCGGTAGTGATGGTTTCTATAATTGGTGCGGTGGTTGTTGCTGTGGAAGTAGCAGTTTCTATAATTGGTGCGGTGGTTGTTGCTGTGGAAGTAGCAGTTTCTATAATTGGTACGGTGGTAGTAGAAGTTTCTATGATTGGTGCGGTGGTAGTAGCAAACAATTCTGCTGCAGCCACACCGGCTGAAGCATCAGAGATAATAGGTTTAGTATCAACCAAAATAGTGTTGGTGTTTACTGAAATAACACTAGCTACCACACCGAGGACTACGCCTAGTATAATAAATTTATAATACCGCTCAACTGAAAGTTTTGTCATATTTCTTATATTAGCATGAGGATAAAGCTGAAAGATGAAAGATGAAAAAAGGGGGGGGGATAATTACTCAGTCTCTTTCACAAACAACTCCTTCCCACGATTCCACATTTCGGGATAGCCTTGTAATTGCAACCAATACCACCACTCGGCGCCCCAGAGGTATTGAGTAGAAAACCGTGTCTCGGCGGCGTATTTTAAAATGTCGTTGAATTTTTCTACGTTCATGCGCGTGAACTGAATATCGAGCGGTACATCGGTGACAGGTTCAAGTAGCCAAGGCTCGGCAGAAAGTTCAATTAAGACTGATGGTTTGCGGCCATGAATTGTGGCCATGAAATTATCTTTTACCCGATAAGCTAAGGGTGGTAAAACAGTACGGAATTGTCCAAGCTCAGGATTCCAAAAATGTACGTAGACACTAGTACCGAATACATCGCCGTGCGAGTAAGCTCCGTTCCAAGTTCCAAGATTACCACTGTCGGTTACTAAAATTTGGCGAGTAGCGTCGAGTGAACGAGTTTGAGCAATTTCTTTTTCTAGAAAATTGACGTCGAGAGCGCCACAATTTTCAAAAGCAAAGGCAGACAAGAATGGTTCATTTTCAATTTGCCACATTACTACCGCTGAACTATTTTTGTAGCGATTAATAACTTGTTCCATGTAACGCAGCTGGGCCGCTTGTTGATCGGCCACGTTAAATGCGCGAGCCCATTCTGGAATATGGCATTCTGGCCAACGAGGCAAACGACGTCCGACCGCCAGCACCACTGTTGCATTCACTTCTTCAGCCCGCTTGACCTGGTAATCGAGCTCTTCAAAGTTATAAACTCCCGACACTGGTTCAATCATCGGCCAATGGGCAGCCAAACGAAGGTTACGTACTTCCAGGTCATCAATAATAGCGTCGTAGGTTGCTCTCCAATCGAGCCCGAGTTCGCGTGCATAAGGAGTATTAAAAGACATTCCGTAAGTAATATGCTCCGGTACGGGTTTTTGTGCCAATACCCACAAAGTAAATAAAGCCAGCACAATAAGTCCGATTATTGAATATAAAATCGTGTGCTTAATACTGATTGTTTTATGTTTTATCATGTAAAGAGAACTACGAAACCGATCAAAATTACTACTACGTACAACAAGCGACGAAATGACACACTGGGTCGAGTATCACGATCGGTAGCAGACGCGGGTAACCATTGTGCAAAAACAACACTCACAAGTAGAATAAAAACATATTGTAGCCCACCGAGAGCTTGCACCACAGATACATCACCCAAATCTGTAGCTTTGAGCAACATGAAGGCTGCGATGCCAGCCAAAGCTTTGGCCGTCAAAACAATTAAACCAGCTTTTTTTGAGGTCTGTTTAGTCTGTTCACGCACTTTATCAAAATACGCTGGGACTAAGAGTAAAGACAAGGTAAACAGAACAAAACCGATTCGTGACCAGAAGAATCCATCTTGAAAACCGACCGACATAAAGAGCCCTTTCATTGTAATGTAATGCAAAGCAAAAAAGAGACCGCTATGAAATACTTGCACAATCACATCGACCTTCGGCATGGTTTGCGCCACTAACATTGTCCCGACTGACAACAAGACTAAACCAACAATAAAATTATCGTGTATCTGAACATCAAAAAACAGATAACTCATACCAAAGGTAGACAAAGCCGACACAGAACCGATAATTGGCATCGCGTTGGACGCGTCGGAGCGTTTTAAAGCGTCATACATCGAAACTAGGGCAATGAAAAACGTGTAAGCGGTCAGAAATGACATCGCAACCACTTCAAGGGTTGGAGTTCTGACATTTTCAAATGATGGTATGCCCAATTCTGCAAAACCAGGTATATAACCGAGAAAATAAATCACCACCCAAAAACCAGTAAAAAGACAAGTGTAAAAAGCATACACAAAAGGACGAGGTAACATTGTCTCGTCGGAGACGATAAATTTATCAAAGAATGCGACGATAGCATTAAGAAATTGCCCGAGGGTCGCTAAGAGTATCCAAGACATCCCTTTATTCTACTACAGCGTTACGTTCAATGATTTCTTTATACACGTATGCTGACGGACGAATTTTTCGTTCTAAAGTGGAATAATCAATTTCAATCAGGCCAAAGCGTTTTTCAAATCCTAACGCCCATTCATAATTATCGAGCAACGACCAATACATGTGTCCGCGCACGTCTGCACCGGCCTGAATTGCTTGCCACATACCTAGCACCTGCTTTTTAATATATTCAGCTCGACCGGCGTCGGTCGCATCAGCCAGTCCAGCTTCAGAGACAAACAACGGACGATTATACTTTTTAAGCAACATCAAAGCATCATAAATATGTTCGGGAGCAAAGTTCCAGTCCATGTCGGTTTTGCGCCATTGTCGTTTATCGCCAAACTGGGTGTAAAAATAATAATTAAGTCCAATCGAATCACAATGTTTATAGGTGCGATTCATAAAAATACTGGTCCAAACATAGTTAGCAATAGCAGCTTTAAGTTTATTAAATGGATTCCAATTGGCAGCAAACACAATCACATGCTTCACCACACTAACTTCAGTCTGCGGTGAAATATTTTTTATTGCCTTATAAGCAGCGTTGTGGGACAGGGCTAGATTTTTCATGACGCGTAAATATAGGAAAAGTGGCTTAACGCCTTTTTGGGCATTGGCCTCATAAATGCGGCCGGAATTTGTTATCGATACCAAATCTGTGACAGCAAAACGCTTGAAGGGTGGCCAAGAACCGCGTAGCCAACCGTTACTACCATAAACGTTCGGTTCGTTCATGGTAGAAAAATGATCACACAAATCACCCAATTCTTGCACTACGAAAGCCGCGTACCGAGCAAAAATAGCCGGAGCATCAGCCCTTTCAAAACCACCAGAGTTAGCGAACCAAAGTGGCAAGGTAAAATGCCAAATAGTCACAAACGGTTTAATATTTAGTTCTTTTAAAGTCTCCAACACTGTACGGTAGTGAGCGATGGCCTGGTAATCAAATTGCCCAGCTTCGGGCTCTATCCGGGCCCACTCAACTGAGAATCGATGAGCTGTATGACCAAGGGTTTTAGCAATCGCAAAATCCTCTTTGTAGCGATTAAAGTGATCGCAGGCGTTTCCACAAAGCGGCACGCGCGCAGCGCGTGCCGCTTCCGCCCAATCAGTATTATCGATTCCACCTTCAACTTGATACGACGCCGTAGCCGCCCCCCAATAAAAACCCTCCGGAAATTTCTTTTCTAACATTGTGCAGTAGTATAGCAAATAAAAAGGCGCCCTAGCTATTGCAAGGGCGTCTTGGAAATAAAAGAGCTTCTTTAAGCTCAAATAAATGTTACTGGTTTACCTAAACCCATGGCGACACTTATAATTAGTGCTTTATCGCCAATTAGCGGTACTTCTTTACCGTCAAAAAAACAAAAATCTGGTGTATACACACCACTACCTGAATAATGACAGGTGAACAAGTTGAATGGCTTATCACCAACTCTGACGGCGAATAAACAATTACCGTTAATTGGTTCAACTAAAAAATTAGCCTCTTTATCTCCCTCGCAATAGGTGCAAGGATGATGAGAATGACTACCTGTTGCCACTAGCAACAACCACCTCCAGTTATTACGCCAGTTCGGATCTTCATCCATACTTTTTGCTTCCTGGTCTGGCGCTATGGATAAAGAAACAAATTTAGCAATTTCTGGCAGCGGAATTTTTTTCCAATCGTGAACATAGGACCTATCCTCACCACCTAACTTTAGGAAACTTTGGACAGGACTGTGTGTAATTTTAAGGTTCATTTTTTTATCCTCATTCAGACTTCAGAACAAAATGGTCCCAAGAAACTATACAATATTATTTAGAAAATACAAGCTTTTTGCTACATCTCTTTAGTATTTATAAACGCTAGTGGCGCTAAATATTCTAGCCAGATTTTGTAGAGTTGGGTGAGAGTGGTGACGGTAGTGGCGTTTCGAGTGGCGAGGTGGGGGGGTGTTTTTTGCCCCCAAAAAAAAGCCGCCCCGAGCCCCCCAAACCGTTGGTTGATAATCCACACCATAAGCTCCGGCCAATACCGACAAAGCCGGTCGAGACTGCATAGCTCCTGAAAAAGTAAATTCATCAAGTAAATCAACGTGGGATGGAAAGGCTTGTCTAACCACCGACCGTTCGCGAGCAATCTCAACCGTTGGTTTAATTTTCTGAATAGCAGACCTGTGATACAAAAATGGCAAAGTAAAAGCTCGGCCGTTAAATGTCACGAATGTGTCGTAGGCGCCAGCGCCTTCCCAAAAATCTTCTAAGATTTCTCGTTCGGTACGTGACTTAAAGGTAAATGAGTCTGTTATGAAGGTTTCGTTTGAATCATCAGACACGAAATAAACCGCTCCGAGATTGCGCTCAACATCGTACATTGCCAGAGAAATAATTTGACCGGTGAGTGGAGACAGACTTAACTTATCGATAAGTTGCTGTTTATGTTCAGTGATTTTTATTTGCGCTGCGGTCGAGTCATTTTCTTTTAGCTGCTTTTTTATCAAACTTTGCTTAACAAGTTCAGAAAAAGAATTCCAGTCGTTGCCGAGGGTTTCGATTGCTAATACCAAAGTAGCCATAACCTATAGAGCAGTTGGCGTTGCAGCAAAACAATTTAGAACTGTATCTCGCTGTTTAGAGAGAAAATAATGATACTGCCCAGATACTATCGCCCCTCCACAAACGTCTGTAGCCACCTGTGAGGCCCCGTAAATAGGAAAACCATCTAGAGCATAACCAATCAGAGTATTATCGTTAAAAACTTGATACATTCCTGCTTCGCTATTACGTATCAATGAACCATCTTGCGCAATTCCAATCACATCACTCGGAATACAATTAGTTTTATTTTTAGCGGGTATGGAGTACATTGGCAATTGCAATAATACGTCACGAGTCTCGGATGTAGTTGTTCCAGACACTTGATTCTCTCGATACACCAGACGAGCACCTTCAACTACAGTAAACTGCACTCCTTGCGGAGACCACGCACCAGAATAAGCAGAATAGTTTGAACATTGTTTAAGTCCCACTAGAGCCGTCTCACCAGAATCGACAACAACTACTTCAGAATCATTATTCAAAGCAGCTTCATCAATTACTAATTCAGGAGCCGATAGTGATAGTTCTCCGCCAGCGGCGATTTTACTCCGCATGGAAGCTAGGCGATCTTCACGAGACTGAGTTTCAGGACTATAAACAACGGCTGGGTAACTGGTCTCTTCGTTTGACGTTGTCTTAAGTGACAAGTCTAACAATGAATAACCACCGCGCGCAGAGAGAGTTACTCCAATTGCAACCAATAAGAAAACCACAGTACTAAGCACAAGAATAAAATCACGGGTACGAAACATATTACTATCATAGCAAAAGACGGCGGGCAAAGCCCGCCGTCCTCTACACACCCCTAGCGCACTAATACTCCCTCAGGAATATCAGTCGGGTCAACCAAGAATCCACCCATGTCTTTGCGGCCGATAATTACCGGAAACCGCAAGTGTCCGCGCGGTGTATAAGTAGCAATTGTATCAATCTCCTTCCCTTTCATCTTAAAATGCATCTTCACCGTTCGGCGTTTTTGTCGCCCACTACCTGACCGCACTTGAACCAATTTATGATGAGGGTCGAGACCTAACTCTTCCACTAAAGCACTATCAATAGACGTACGATATGCACCGGTGTCAACCTTGGCGCGCACAGTCCGCTTTTTGTCATTACCATAAATAGTAATTCTTTCAATCACTCCCAACACAGCTGATTGTTGTTCATTAACTGATTCAAGTGTTTCCTCAGCAAATAATTTTTTAGCCAGCTCTACCGCTCGCGTCACTGTTCCAACTTTTAAATCACCAATACGCTCAAGTCGTGTTCGCAAGGAAGCCTGATTAGCAATCTGAATCCCTAAACCAGGTCGCGCGTTAATCTCCAACACTAACGGACCAAGTTTATCATCCAACACAATATCAACTCCGGCGTAACCTAACTTTGAACACTGCTGAGCGCGTACTGAAATTTCCAAAATCTTGTCCCAATCCGGAATCCGAATACCGTGCACCTTAGTTTTTGTTCCAGGAATATGTAGTACAGGTCGATTGTACAGCACGGCAGAAGTAGTAATGCCCGTCCGAATATCTATTCCAATTCCTAAGGCTCCTAAGTGCAAGTTTGCCTTTCCATCAGAGCTTATGGTTGGCAGGCGCATCATCGCCATCACAGGCACCATATTACAAACAATAATTCGTAAATCTGGTACTCCTTTTGCAGTATATTTTTTGAAAAAAGAATGGGGCCGAATCCGGTCTTCAATAAAAGCTGAGTCAGGTAGATTATTTAGTGAGTGCTCACCATCAAGAGCACCAAAGATGACGCGTTCTAATTCTAAAATATCACCCCTCTTCCCTCCCCCTAAAGAACCTTCTTCACCATTCCAATCACGAACAATTACAATTCCCCGACCACCATAACCATGCGCTGGCTTGATAGCAAAATCCGACGGCAAGGATTTCCAATCAAAAGCACGCACGTCATGTAGAGTGTCGAATTGAGCTAAAATCCCATTAGTCGGCACTCCTGCTTTAATCAACCGTTGTTTGGTTAGCAATTTATCATCGGCTACTAATTTCTGACGGCGACTATTAAAACGTCTTATATATAGGTAATTTCGGGCGTTCATCCCGAGTAGTGAGTTACTAACTGCCATATTAGTCGGTAGTTACTTCACTAAATCGAAATAACTCCAACACACGTAAACCGAAGTAACGACCAATAATAAGATTAGCCGGAATCACCAACAAGATGATTTCTGGATACAAAATAATTGTACTTTGTATCACACTGCTAGTAGCTGCTGCGTATCCAATCAGACCAATAAAAATAGTTGTTCCGGTAATCAAAGAAGTCTCAGAAGCACTTTTGTGGAGCTGGACTGAAACAATCATGTCACCTAACAACATCAGAACCAAAATCGGAAAAATTGACACACTTAAAATTCTATCGAATCCGAGTTCAACTCCTAACCCTAGCGCGGCAAAAACCGCAATGGCCAAAAACACCATAGACAAGGAACGTTTTGGATAAAACATAATCCGTAAACTGGACAAACTCTTTTTAGCAATGTATGAAGCAACCAAAATCGCAGCCAATACTAAAAGTCCGACCGAAATACCAACTGCCACAAGCACGAAAGAAAGCGCTATCGGCACCAACATATCGAGCGTTGGTAAACCAATCACGACTCGCACAAAACTAACAAATAGTCCTAGTAGTGGGGTAAGCAAAATCAAGAAAATCGTGTTAGCAGGCACACCGGACCGGACCGATTCCTGCACCCAGTAAGCAAAAATATTTAGAATTGATGGTTCAGTTACTGGACGATCTTCGAATAATGAAATGATAGCCACCTTCTCTGGCAGCGCTTCTGGTTGAGTCAGGTCGTTTGAGGGGGCAACTGTTTGCTGTTGATTAATAATACTAGCGGCGGTAGAAGAAGCGTTGTCTGTTGAAGAAGCTGTAGTAGCTATATCATCAATCAGAACTTTATCTACTACGTCGCCTTGAAAACGAAATGCTCCAGTTTCTGTCTGTGCACTTGAAAGGGCCGGCCATGACATTAGTAACAGTAAGAAATAAAAACTAGTGGCTCGGGCGATATTAAATATACTCATACCTACCACTCTTTCAAAATTTCGAGCGTTTGTAAAGTCCTAACATGTCGAGATAAAAAAGGAT
>JBEDID010000004.1:0-32325 GCA_041173745.1 Candidatus Parcubacteria bacterium
AACTAATCGGTGACTTTTATTCAGCAACAACCACCCCCATTGAACGACAAGTGCCTTCCACTGTCTTCATGGCTGCTTCGATTGAAGCGGCGTTAAGGTCAGCCATTTTTTCTTCGGCTACTTCTCGAATCTGAGCCTGAGTGATAGTACCGATTTTTGAAGTCGCGTTCTTACTTGAACCTTTATCCTTACCAATCTTTTTAAGAATCAACCGTGACATTGGTGAGACTTTAATCACAAAAGTGAAAGTTCGGTCATCGTAGACGTTAATCACTACTGGAATGATGTCGCCCATTCGATCACGAGTTTGTTCGTTAAACTGGTTAACGAATTCACCGATGTTGATACCAGCCTGTCCTAGTACTGGACCAAGTGGTGGGGCTGGGGTAGCTTTTCCACCTTTTGCTTGCACTTTAATCTGTTTTGTTAATTTCTTTGCCATGTGTTTGTTTTATTATTATTTTGGAGATAGTCATAGTCCATAACTACAACCATCAGAAGCCCGCGTATCGTACAAGAGAAAGCGATAAAACGCAAGGAATACAGAGGCTGTTATACCAAGGCAAGGCCTAGGCAAACTTTTCAAAAGAGTTGAATTTTGCGTTAGTAGCGAGGCGGGCAAAGAAAATAATTTGAGACGTACTTTTGTACGGTGAAACTTATTTTACTGAAGTCCAACGAAGCTAATGACGTGAAATTAAACTCTTTTAACCTGGAGGAAATCTAGTTCGACAGGAGTCTCCCGTCCAAACATTGAAACCAAGACCTTCACCTTGCCACTACCCTCATCCACTCCCCCAACCTTACCTTCAAGATCCTTAAACGGACCGTCAGAAATAATTACGAGGTCCCCGACTGTTAGGTCAACTTTATGCTTCACCGTATCGCTCGTCATTTGCTTCATTAGAGAATTGAATTCTTCTTCAGTTAACGGTACTGGTTGAGTACCACTACCAACGAAACCAGTTACGCGCGGAGTGTTTCGAACGACAAACCAAGATTCATCATCTACTACCATTTCCACTAGTACATAACCAGGGTAAATTCGCTCTTCTTCAATTACTCGTTTTCCGCCTTTAACCCGAATTTTCTTTTCGGTTGGAACGACGACATTGAAGATTTTGTCGTGCATATTGAGGGAATCAATACGCTGTTTTAGATTACGAGTGACGGCGTTTTCATAACCAGAATAGGTATGAATTGCGTACCAATGACGTTCGCCGGTGCTATGTTGTTTAGCCATATATAAATTTTATTTAACGAGCAAACTAATACCTTGAGAGAATATGAAGTCAAACAGCCCCACAAATAGTGACACTGCGACTGACACACCAATAACGAGGCCTGTGTATAGCATTGCTTGGTGTTGACTTGGCCATGATACCTGCCTTAGTTCAGCAGCGGTATCAAAGA
This sequence comes from Candidatus Parcubacteria bacterium, assembly GCA_041173745.1. Taxonomy (GTDB): domain Bacteria; phylum Patescibacteriota; class Minisyncoccia; order Phycocordibacterales; family UBA918; genus OLB19. The sequence continues at coordinate 1,414 of JBEDID010000004.1, forward strand.
AATATTTAGTAAGTTTGTTCATAAATGTAATATAAATTGATGATTTTGGTAGGCATTTAAAAAACGCCACCGGGGCGATTCCTTACATTATACGCCTATTAGGGAGATTGTAAAGGGGCGGTCGCATAGCGACCGCCCCTTTACAATCTCCACTTCTAGACTAGAGTTCCTACTCAACCTGATAAGTCACAGTCACACTTACTTTTGTACTAGCTTCTCCGACTGGTAGTTCTGGCCCACTAAAGCCAACAGCAGCGTCAGCACTCATGGTTTTAGCGAAATATGGCACCGGACCGTTTTGGTCTTCAAAGTAGGAAGTCATACGCACCACTCGCACACCAAGTTGTTTTGCTAACACCTCAGCTTTAGCTTTAGCATCAGTAATCGCCTTAGTTCGTGCTTCAGCCTTCACTCCTTCTATATCGTCAACGGTAAAATTGAGATTACTGATATCTGTCGCACCTTTGTCCCCTATTCCTGCGATAAGCGCACCGGCCTTACTTGTATCGCGCACTTTAACTGCGACTGTTTGTGACACCGTAAAGCCATCTTGTACTTGCTTACCTGGACAATAAGAGCCAATCGGGCAAACTTCAGCGTCCCAACGGTATTTAGGAGAAAGACTGTAGTTTTGGGTTTTGATATCTTTTTCGGCAATTCCCTGCTCTTTTAGATAAGCTAAAATAGCATTGATTTTAGTGCCTGATAATTCTTGAGCGGTGGCAGCAACCGCATCTTCAGCGGTAACCGAAAAGGAAAACTGGCCAATGTCTGGAATCGCTAGAAATTCTCCTTCGCCACTAACTGAAATCGTCGCTGGTGTTGGGTTGGCAAATTTAATATTTTCAAAGTTTAATGAGGCATAAGAGCCTAAAGCAATAATAACCATCAAAAACGTAAGAGCTCCCATAATACGCATTTGCTTTGAGTGACAAAATTCTTCTTTCATACAATTTTTGCTTATTTTATAATAATACTGATCTTATTAAGCGTCTGATTTTTTGCTCAAAAGTCTCTGCCGTACCACATTTAGCGTAATACGCTGACATATCTTCACCGGAAAGTTTATTAATCTGATTCTTCTCGTCAAGTAAATAGTACATCACTGACGAACTCCCTTCAACATGGTCGAGTCCAAGCGAGTGTCCAAATTCATGAACTAAAACTGTTTGCAACTCAGCCGGTGAAGAAAACTTGTAGACATGAATATGCTTTCCTTGATAATCCCCTTGCGTGAATTCATTAGTAAAGCCAAAATTACTGTTATAAGTAACAACTTCACGATTATAACTCTCAACTAAACTATTCCCCTCATCACCCGCTTGGTTTATTTTCGCGGCGAGGTTTTTAAGTTCTGCGGCGGTACTAGTGAGAGCTTCTGCTTCGGTATTAAGCGTTGTGCGTTCTTTTTCTAATTCTGCAAAGACATCGGCTGGTGCACCACCGCGGTCATTATACTGATTAACTTTTATGTTATGAGCTTCTAATCTGCTCTCATATTTAGTAACTCGATTTTCGTAAGTGTCTGAAAGTTTTTGGTACTCAGCCTGCAATGATTCAACCGCGGCTTTCAATTGATCACTTTTTGCTCGCTTCGCATCCAACAGTTCCCGTTCAGTCAATTCATAATCGGCGGTTTTTTGTCGCTCATCGTAAACAAAATCAACCGTAAAATCAGCGTTTTCATCATAGGTAAATAGGTCACGTTGCGCGGCCTTTTCCCAAACGGCCGTCGCATCAGTGATACTTTGTATAGCTTCGGCTGACGAAATACCGAAAGACGAATCGAGTTCACCAAGTCGATATGACAAGGGCGCCGGACACACCGCCGCAGTAACTTGGTACCAGTACGAACTGGCGCCAACGAAGGTCAGAAATAGAGCAATAAGAAATTGACTACGCATAGATTATGTAAGCTAATCACATTAACACCAACAACACAAATGGCACCTAGCGGGGACTGCGCAGTCGCGATGCGTAGTCCCTGCTAGATGCCCTTTAATAAGCAAAACAGTGATGCAGAGTTTTCACTCGTGCGTGTCTATACTATAACTTATTTAAATTATCTTTTCAGAAAGATATCAACAAATTATCTCCATTACTAGCCGGTGCAATATCATAAATTGCATTTGGTCTCAAACGAATGACCGCTCGCAATGTTCGCTCCGGAAAACGTTCTTTCATAGCCAAAACAGCTTGCTCGTACACTTCCCCAGTTGTGTCATAGCGAGCCTCGGCTTTTATTTGAAAACCAGAAAACCCACTCCAACACGTTAGCGCCACCACTGACTCAGATTGAATGTTTTCCGCCGTTTTCCGCATAAAAAAGTCATACAGGTGTATTTCATCATCTTTAACCTCCACCACCGACACCGGCACCACATTGAGCCCATGCGGCCCATTAGTAGCCAAAGCACAAGTCGCCCCTCCCGCCAACAAGCGTCCAATTTGGTTTTTCATATCAAAGTATTTTATTCCCCTAACAACAAAAAGCAACCAACTAAGACACAACGTCTAAGCCGGCTGCTAAAAGAACTATGATAATAAGTAAACTAACTACTTGTTTAATCGAATCTTTTGTTTATCGTTTTGCTACTACTATTACCGTAGCAGCAAAAGCTACTACTATAATAGTAATGAGAAATGTCTCCATATTCATATTCACTTGTTATAAACATGTGTTCACGACTATCCCCAACCTCCACGCTATGCAATTGCTATGCAAAGTAGTAGAGTATAGACAACACAGTTTGACTTGAACTTTCTGTTAAATTTGAGAGACGGCCCCCGTGAAGGGCTTTTTCTTTTTATTAGTGGGGTTAATTCCCGCAAACTCTCAATTCATCAATACTAGCATTTTGCTATTTTAAAAACTCTTCACTCATTTACGCAAAATAAGGCTATTCTAAACTTTACCTCACCACTGTCTGTGGATAACTACTGCGTCAAAAAAGTAGGAATTAGGAATAGCACTTTGCCAAGCTATGCAGCTGTTTATTTTTATTTCCGGCTCAATGATTTGCTTACAAAATTGATGTCTGTTGTTGATTTTATACAAAAAACTAGGGTCTGAATATTGCGATTACTTAGAGAATCTAAGAAGTTATATAGAATAACTAAAAAGGGCTCCTAAGGCACTAACACCTGTCGGATCCCCTTTTGTCCAACCTTTAAATACACCACATCACAGAAATAAGGATTATACTGGACTTATCCCCATTACCTCCAAAAGGTAATCAATAATGCCAAGAGGTTGGAGATAGCGGTGCTGGAGCAGTCACTTCACTACTGACAGAAACAGTCCCCTCAACCGACAACTGTACTACGTAGTAAGTCATCAGTAATCCTAGCAAACAAAATACGATAAGGGGTGTATAAGGTACAAAGCGACGTATATATCCACCTAGATTGTATCGTTGCACATAAGGTCTAGACAGTCTTGTTATTATGTACAAAATCGAATGCATAGCAAAATAAAAAATCAGAATATCTGTCATCAAAAACAGAAAACTAAAATTCTGCACTTGATATGATTTCATTCCCATATCTGACCAATACGATGCACTGAAAGCCAACGGCCAACCCGATAGTCCAATTCCATCAGGAGAAAGCGTTACATTACTCATTATTGGCTGGAGGTAGTTGCTCACAACAATAGTTACTACCAAGGCTATAATAAGAAGCAGTAACTCATAAGATACTCGTTGAAGTGTCACCCTGCTCTGATACGATACAATATCCATACGTTGCTAGATCTTATGTTTATAGAGTTGTTACGCAAGTAGTAGGAGAATATGGGGAGTATCCTATAGCATTCCTTGTTCGCATGCGATAACAGTATTTAGTTTTTGAAGTGAGACCAGTTTGTGTCCAACTCCAATTACCTGCAGAATAGCCAGCATTAAGCACTCCGAAGTTATACGATGTCCATGTTCCGCCTGCAACCGAGCGCTCTACTAGAACAGCAGTTTCATCCCATGTAATATCAGTGAAGTCTAGTCGTATCGTTGATACTGTTGGAGTGATTAGACTTGCCACAACCTTGACTGGTGTGTCTGGTACAAATCCAATAAATGGCCATGACATACCGCTAGGCACCGACCCGCTGATGATTCCGTAATGTGTTGTCTCCGGATAACCACTGTTATACCCATACGCGAAACTGTTGAGTGTGCTATGCGAACCGGTGGGAAACTGATAACCAACTTGACCTTGAAGCAAGAACTTATCAGTCGAAGCGTCGCCGTTAGGCATTAGAATTTGAGTAAAATGATCCACCCCCGTAGTGATAGCATTGGCTTGTGCTGCTCCAATGCTGTAAGCGATATTTCCCGTACTACTACAAGATCCATTTCCTTCCAAGTCAGAATCAAGGTATGGATATGAAGACGCAGGCCACGAGGTAGCAGCATATACTGCTTTAGGCAAACAGTATGGAGTTAATGAAAAACTTCTAGCAAAATACGTACCCGGGCTACTGCTGTCATTTTTCAAAAAGAAGTCATGTTCGTAAGTCTGATCGCTTGAAAAGTTATTGTTGTTCCAGCGCATGTAGTTCAACACACCCCGCGTTGAATTACCAGTAGCTGGATCATTATATAGACCTGTATTGACTGATCCGCCAACGGGAACGAGTGTATAATATGGAACGTTAGCTGTGGCAGCAGCCTGCACCATCGAATCATCTATAGGATAGACTGAACGTGTAGATTTGCTCGTCTTAGTAACAATTTTAGCATCTTTTATTTCTTGGTCACTATAGTAGACCATAACTGCTCCATCGAAGTGTAAGCCGATGCTTGAGATACTTTGTTTATTGCCGTGAAGTTTAAAGTTTTGCACATTCACTATATCTGTATTAACAGCATCTGTTGTAGATTTCTCAAAAAACCCGTCCTTCTGCAACTGTGCAATAGTTGACTGGCGCGCTTTAATCCAATTATCTTTTACGTCCGTAACCGATTGTTCTGGAAGAATCGTCATGAAATCCGTGATAGTTCTACCGTTTGTCGTGAAGCTACTTTGTGCGGAAGCTTCCTCATATTCACCACTCTTGAGCACCGTCATTAAATCGTCTATTGAAGTGGGTGTTGGTAAGGTGATTAATATTTTACCAGTTTCTGTAGGCGGTGCTGCTGATGTCAAGATTGGTTTAGAAAAATAAACTAAATTAAGCGACAATATTAGCATTACTCCAATGACTATTTTATTCATACTAAACTACAAATCTATTAATTACCAATCCATGAATAGTAAGTTAATTGTAATTTAACTTCAACAGGTAAACAGGGATACTTATTTTACAAAGGACCATCCTTTGTAATTAGTAAAAAACAGTCCTTTTGGAGCTTTGTGGTTTAAAATGTATGATTAAGCTAATCTATGCAAAAAAATATTAAAATATTAATTATCCTATTCACGAGTCTGTCTCTAGCATTAATTTTCTACCTCACTGCAAAAGAACCTTCCCCTTCTTCCCCCACAGAACCTCGTCAAGCCTACTTTTTTGAAGACCAGATAATTGATATTGCTGGTCATCCAAACAAAGAGGTAGACTCGACAGTAATCACAACCGAGAATACTGAGATTGTCACCAGTGAAGAGACAGAGAAACTATTTAATTTCAGTTCCTCAACGGAACAGTGGGCTGAACGCATAAAGTTTACAGAAAATTCACCTTCAAATGATATTGTTGCCACTGTAATAATCTCAGAACACCCCAGAACTGGAGCCGAAATTATAGCTTCTGCCGACAGAAAACCGGTAGTCACCATTGAACGTATCGATATTTACACTCCTCAAACAGGCACAACCACTATTGCCGACACTAGTTTTGACGAACTAGGAGTTAGTAATTATTTTCGCCCTCTCTTTTCACCCGATGGAGCCTTTCTTTATGTCACCACTCGTCATTATGAAGGAGAAAGTTCGTTTTATTTCGAACGCCAAACTGGGAAAGTTAATCGAATAGATCCGATTGTTTTTCAGGGTGACTGGGAAGATAGAGAACTAAAGATACTCTGGTCACCCGATGCCACTAAAATGGTTGTCCGTAGTACCGGCTCTGCTATTGGCTATGGCCATCGAGCAATCTATTACAGCAAAACCGGTAAGCCTACTGATTTAGAGGTGATTCTTGATTTTGACAAATCAGAGAGAGAAGCTCAGGAAAATAATTCTGTATCTTTACTAGACATTTTTGACACCAGCGTCACAAATGAACAGTTTAATTTTACCGCCCTTTATTCAGACGAGTCTCTAGTTAAATCTTCCTACATCTTCAAAACTGGGGAGATTTTAAACCTAGAGTAACAAACCAACTCTTTTTGCTAATTAACTCACAGAAGTCCAAAAAGGCTTGGGTTTTGGTAAATTTTGGGTTATTATACTGGTACTCATTTACCATCGGTAAAAGGAGCTCTTGAGCCGTCCACCTTGTGTGGGCGGCTTTTGCTATATAGTGGAGCTGTCGTGTTTACGTAGGTAACGCTCATGTGTTTGGTCGTATTCAACATAGTACGCTGTAACTAGTATATATCCGTACTTTGCTTCCTGAAGAATGACCAAAAAGCGCTGGTCTGCAAGATATAGAAAGACTTTCCTGTGTTTCCCCTTCTCCTCATCCCAACGCAACACTTCTGGCTGGGTGGCATTTTCAATTATCGGACGAATCCAGCACAGCCTTTCACTTCTCCGTAAGTCTAATATTCTAGTCCCCGCAGACTCGTCATCTTTACTGGTTATATGGACAAAACAAGCACATTAAGAAAACCGCCTAATAAATAAGATTTTAGGCGGTGTTTAGATAAAGGATTATAAGAAAATACCAATCAATTATATTTTAGACCAAGCGCTCCAAGTTTTAGTTTCAGGATTATATTTTGCAACATAACGAACTGATTCATCAGTTTTACTTGTAGCATGCGCTAGTCTTGCAGTTGAATTACTTTTGAAATAAAACTTCAAATATCTTAATTCAAAATCTGTGGTCCAATTAGGTTCAACTACAAATGACCTGCCGACTACCCCATTGTAGTTAGAGTCATTTTTGGCAAAAATAATCATGTCTTGCTGACTTTGATGATCAGTTTCATCAAAGTCAGTAAATTGATCACTAAAGACTGTCATTTTTATTCCACCGACGTAAAAATACATACAAGTCTTTGCATTAGATGGAATAAAAGTGTTAAAAATATTGGCATTAAGTGCAACACAATTATTATTAGCGTAAATAGCAGCCTTATCATACATCCATAAATACGGGAGGTTCGTAGCAGAAAATATATCCAGCAGTTCCGAATTCAATTTGAAGGTTGCTGTCGACATCAAATAATCGAATTCCGTATTATTATTTATGACAAACCAGCCACTATTATTAAAGTTCAAAGTAATGGAATTACGATGAATATCAAGATAGTCACTAGCATCTGCAAAACTTGAGAAATCAACGTCACTCAACTTAGTGAGGTAACCATAACCTGGAACACCCATTGCAGGCTGAGCAGTCCGCAACTCAAAGTGTAGATGAGCAGCGTCTTTGTAGTACCCATTAGCATCGCCGATCGTACCGATTTTCTGACCCTGTTCTATGATTTCACCCACTGAGACACTGACATCTTTTAAATGAGCATACAAAGTCCAGACTTTTTGACCATCAGGTAATACGTGTTCAATATAGACATATTTACCCCAAGAATTTTTAACCGTTGTTTTATCAATCTTTAAAACAACACCATTGGCAACTGAATAGACAGGATCACCCATATCAGTACTACCACCCCCATTACCATTCCAATCTTCACCGACATGATATTTTTTGAAGGTGCTATTCCATGTACCCAATTCTTGCGCTTTGTAATAATCATTCACTGGATAAACCGGATAAACAAAACTATCCGCCACTGGTTGTGCCAGCGCTGAGATAGCAACAAAGCTACCCACAATTAACAATAGACAACGTAGTATATTACGCATTTTCTTATCCTCTTGTAAAAGAACAAAATAACAAACGGCTTAAAAGCCCCATCCAACCAATAATTATTTATAAGTTGGATTAGACTTTTAAATGTTCTCAATCAGTAAATTTGAAACTATTAATTATGGCTATAAATATTTCCATATCTTCAAAACGTAATCCAGGAACACTTTCAAATGAATATAAATTATCGTCTTTTTCTAAAAGTAGTGATATTTGTTGATTTTTCACTGGTGTATAGACAGAAACCAAATCTAAAATACCAAAATTCACTCTAACAGAATCCTCACGAGGAGTAACCATCGACAATCTTTCAATCACATTACTTTTAGTAATAACCAAGTAGAAAAAATTTCCAATCTCTACAGTATCCCCCTCATCGCTTTCTGCTTTCTGAAATTTAATAGTTTCAGTACTTGGATACTTCATCTCAAACCCATATTCTTCATTGCGATATGTTTTCCAATCTGAAGTATCGGCTGGTACATAGGGAGTATTGTTTTCAGTTACCAGCTGATAAAACTGCTCAGCCGTAATAAGTTTTTCTGATGCAGAAGAAGTAGAAACAGGAGGAGGTTGATCACCTAGATATTCAACGGTTACACCCTCTTTAGTTATCGCATCTGCGGGAGTGAGAGGAGGTGGTACTGGTATTTTTTCCGACTCGTCTAGCATTAACACAGCTGAAAAACCGACAACCAATAAACAAACTGTGAGTATTATAATTTTAGTACATTTGGTCATAATTTTATCTTAGTGAATGTAGCAGACATTAACCGATGCTCATCGGTCGCCCCATTTAATTCCGGATATGTCACGCTATTAAACGGAAGGTTTTTAGCAATTAGCTCTAGCAGTTGGTCAATTTCACATTTCATATTTTAGTATTGTAGCATTGTCTTTTCTTCAACAAAATACCGCTCTTATCGAGCGGTTTTTTTGTTGTTTGTAATTACTTAAGAGTATTTCCTAAGCCTTCTATGAGAGTATTTTCATCTCTAGTAGATGAAATATTAATATTCTCAATGTAGGTATAGGAAATATTATTAGTACAACCAATACCTCCATTTTTTATCTGAGTAGAGCCTGAATCTCCTTCGCTATTTAGCACCCACTCTTTTAAATAGCTAAATCCTAGTATTCCAAGATTTGCTACTACGTCTAATATATTCATTATGATTATATTTAATTATCTCTCCGCCACACTTGTACACCCGTCAATATTGTTATTAATATTGAGAACATGTAGAGTGTATGAAAGAGTTTTTTGGCTTTTTATAAAGATTTTGAGAAGCGGCTCATCAGGCCGTTTTTCTTGTTATTAAGCGGGTTAAATCTCATCACCCCTTCCCCAAAACCGAAACTCAGTTGCAGAGAAGGGACGCCAAGGCGTCCCTTTCTTATTTCTACTTCCCTGCTTCTTTTTCAGCTAATTTCTTCCTAACCATCGACTGCGCTGCATTTAGGCTGTGGGCGTAGTAGAGGGATTTTACTCCTTGCTTCCAGGCTTGGATGTAGAGTTGGTTGATGTCTTTGACTGGTGTATCGGGTGGCAACATGACATTGAGTGACTGTCCTTGGTCGATGAATTTTTGACGTTCGCCGGCTTGGGCGATAATTTTGCTTTGATTGATTTCTGGGAAAGTACGGAAGATAGCTTTTTCATTATCACTAAGGAAATCTAGATGTTGAACGGAACCGTCGTTGTCGCGAATACTGTCCCAAACAATTTTAGTGTCGTTCTTTTTTTCCTTTAGTAATTTTGCCAAAGCAGCATTTTTGATAGTTACTTTCATCTTGGCTACATCTTTTACATAACAGTTTGACCAGATTGGTTCAATCCCCTGCGACACTTGACCTAAAATAAAAGCGGAGGAAGTGGTTGGTGCAATCGACATAGTTGTAGTATTGCGACGACCGTAACCTTTAAGTACCTCTGGCTCTCCAAGTTCTTTTCCGAGAGCCTTAGTAGAAGCGTCGGCCTTTTCTTGTATCAATTTAAATACTTCAATATTGAGCTTGGCCGCTTCATCACTTTCAAAGGCTAAACCTTTAGATTGCAAGAGTGAATGGTAACCCAAAACTCCTAGACCAAGCGCCCGATTGGCTTTCGCAAAATTATATGCTCGTTCCATGAAAGTGAAAGCTTGGCGCTTTTCAGCCTTTTCGTGATCACGTAAAGCTTCCAACTTCATAATGAATTCCTCCATTACCGCATCAAGAAAGGCAATCATGTCTTCCACTAGCTCAGTGTCCTTCCAGTCATCATAGTGCACTAGGTTAATCGAAGAGAGACAACATACGAATGACCAATCTTCCTTACTCGGTAGCATGATTTCGCTACACATGTTACTGGCGTAAATACGGAGGTTTTTGTCTTTGTAGACATCGACGGTGTCTTTATTAGCTGTGTCACTAAACATAATGTATGGATAGCCCATTTCACTGCGGCGTTGGATAATCCGTGCCCAAATCTTGCGCTTAGCTTCATCGCCGGCAATCATTTCGTCCATCCACTTGTCGCCGACGGTCACACCGTGGGTAAGCATTTGAATTGGATTACCTTCGGTACCGATATCCAAAAACTCCATAATGTCAGCATGTTCGACTGGCAAGTACGGTGAGAAATGACCGCGGCGCACTGAACCTTGACTGACCACATTGATTAAAGTTTCAAACAATTGCATGAAGTGAACCGCGCCAGAAGAATGACCATTGTCGCCAGAAATATCCGCTCCACGTTCTCGCAGGGCGCCAAAATAACCAGAACAACCACCACCAAATTTACTCATCATGCCTACTTCGGCATTGGAATATAGAATACTGCCCATATTGTCGTCGACGTAAGAACCAAAACAACTAATTGGCAGACCGCGGGCGGCACCAAAATTTGACCAGACTGGCGAAGCTAATGAAACCCAGCCTTTTGACATGTACTCGTAAAACTTATCGGAGAAGCCTTTCCGTTTAAGGATTTTTTCGGCTGCATCGGCAATCACTCGAATCCGCTGTTCAGCAGTTTGATCGGGAGCTAAATAACCTCTAGCTAAAAAGGCGCGACTATTTTCATTTAACCAATACCAGGGTTCCATATGTTCAGTAATTATGCGTAATAAAATGAGGTCAAGTTACTCTTTAAAAGAGATCGTCGCTGGTTACACTCGATGAACGTTTGTTGTAGTTGATAGAGCGCTTGTTAAAGAAATCAACATGCTTAGTAGCAATTACCTCGTTATCAAACCAGTCGGTTTCTTCCAATAATGCCTCGCTAACTTCAAAGATACGCGGCAATCCAATTGAGGCTAGTGAGTTGTTGAAACGATGCTTCACAAATTCTTTTACGTTGGCCGCCGGCAAGAAGTCTAATTCCCCGTCTTCATAAATCCAATCAATAATCTTAGATTCGGATTCATAAGCCTCACGACAAGACGATATGATTAGTTCGTTACATTCAGCATCAAACCATTCTGGATGTTCTTCACGAATGATATTAATGACGTCAATTCCAAACATGCCATGCAAGTTCTCTTCCTTAGAAGTCGCTTCTACTGCGTTACTGATACCCTTAAACAAATTACGATGTTTATTAAATGACATCATAATCAGAAACTGCGAAAACAATGACACATGCTCCACAAACAGTGAGAACAACATGATAGCGTGCGCATACTGGCGATTTTCGGAGGTGCGAGACAACTCAATCACTTTATCGAGATAGTTCATCCGTTCTCGAATCACGGGAATATCTTTAACTTTTTCAAACTCGTCATTGAGACCAAGAATCTCCAATAAGTGAGCGTAAGCATCTGTGTGCCGCACTTCACTTTCAGCAAAAGTCGCTCCGACAGCACCAATTTCTGGCTTCGGCATTTTTTTGTAGATATCACCCCAGAAAGTCTTTACCGACACTTCAATCTGAGCGATAGCTAACATTGAGTGCCGAATAGCCGTCCGTTCCTTTTCACTCACATTGACATGAAAATCTTGTACGTCGGAGGTGTAGTTGAATTCGGTATGCACCCAGTAGGAATGTCGAATAGCATCAGTGTACTCGTAAAGCTCAGGATATTCGTAGGGCTTGAGATTGATGCGCTTGGCAAAAATATCGCGCTCGCGTAATTTGCGGCGGGCATTTCGGTAAATGATGTACGCTTTGGCAGTTTTGTAGTAATCCTTCTCCATCAAGGCTTGTTCAACCAAGTCTTGAATCTCTTCCACAGCCGGATTACCATCCACGCATTTCTTTATAATTGGGTCGCCAGGCTCCGCTTTACTAGCTTTTACACATAGGTCTACTACTTTTTGGTGCGCTAATTCAGCCACCGCTTCCGCGTCCGTCCGATTCCCTTCTCCGGTCTCGGCCAAAGCTTTAGCAATGGCGCCAATGATTTTACTGAAATCAAACGGCTTGATTGAACCATCACGCTTGCGGATATTTTGGATTTCCATATCGATCGTTCAAATACATGATTTACTAGTAACGGTTGAGTGATTGCGGGCAAACATAATTGGTGGAATAGAGCACCGCCAGAGTGGCGGTCAATTAGGTCTATAAGCAATCGGGAGTAGACAAACACACCACTATAAAAGTGATTAAGCTCACTACTGAGCGTGTGTCTTACCTCCGACACACGACGGTTTCGTGTGATGAATGCATATTAACATTTTGCTCTAATGACAGCTTTAGAGAGAATTACGTAAAATAAGGTTATTCTGAGTACTGTTACCCTGTTGTCTGTGGATAACTACTGCGTCAAAAAAGTAGGAATTAGGAATCAGACTTTGCCAAGCTATACAGCCGTATATTTTTATTTCGCGGTCAACGATTTCCTTGACAAGCGGCGCAAAATTAACAAAGGACCGACCTAGGTATTTACCTAAGTCAGTCCTTTGTTAGCTGATCTAAGCTTACCTTTTACCGTTTCAAACTATCGCGAATCTCACGCAATAACTTTACTTCATCTGACGGTTCGGCCGGCTTGGTTGGTTCCACTTCCTTTTCTTTTTCCAACTTCTTTTGCGCATGGCTCAAAGCTTTTACCACCATAAAAATCACCAACGCGACAATCAAGAAATCAACAATTGACTGAATAAACACGCCGTAAGTAAAAGTAGCATCACCGATAGTGTATTCCAATCCGGAGAAATCAATTCCACCCAACAGCAGTCCGATGGCTGGTGTAACAATGTTTGCAACTAAAGATGACACAATCTTGCCAAAGGCCGCTCCAATTACTACCGCTACCGCTAAATCAATCACATTCCCTTTCATTGCAAAGGCCTTAAACTCGGCAATAAATTCTTTCATATAAAAATATAAATTACTCTAATAAACTTTTTTTAATTATAGCGCTTTTTTAGTGATGATGGTGATGGTGGTGTGGCGAAACCTCCCCATCATCAACTGCGCGCCTATGGTAATACCAGGCGGCCACAACGGTAGTGACTGGTACTGCTAAAATTAAGCCAATACTACCAACGATAATTCGTAATAATTCAGCGGCCACTACTTCCTGATTAATAGCTTGCCAGACCGAACTCTCAGCGTGTGCATACAATAATATGAGTGGCAAAGACACTCCGACGTAAGCCAAGGCCAACGTATTTACCAAAGAACCAATATGGTCGCGCCCGACTTTAATCGCTCGTGCATAGAGTCCGGCAAAAGCTAGTTTATTGTTAGCCCGCTTTAACTCTTCCACCACTGAAGCTTGAGTAATCGAGACATCGTCTAATACTCCCAAAATACCAATAATGATACTGCCGAGTAACAAGCCAGATAAATCAAGTTTGCCATGGGTCGCGAAGTTTAGATAGACCGAGGCGTCAGAAGAAAAGCCAGTTAGATGCATCGTGGCAGAAGACACCCAAGCTATTAAACCCGTCACAATCACCGCTCCAAACGTACCAACAAAGGCGATATAAGTACGGGGATTAAAACCATGTGTTCCAAATAACACCAAAGCTAATATTCCGCCAGCAATCCCGACCGTAGCCAAAACGGGATTATAGCCAGCCAGCAGGGCCGGCACTAATAAGAAAAAGATGGCTGCGATACTGCCGCCGAGCGATAAGAGCGCTCGCACTCCCTGCCAGCCGGAAAAAATCAGTAACATCACTACAAACAAAACGATTACAATTGCTAGCGTCGGTCGGCGTTCATAATCAGCATACGAAAAATATTCTTCCCCACCAACCAACTGCATATGATTCACAAAAATCTTATCGCCTTTTTCAAGCGCCACCAATTCATTTTCAAACCGCACCACTTCACCCGCCCGCTCTCCACCCCGCAGAACCGCCCGGACATCTTGTACTGTAGCCATAGCTTCAGTACCAGTAATTTCACGTTGATACTCATTGACCACTTCCAACACTTCAGCGGGCAGCATTTCTTGTATATCTTGATGCAGCTCTTGAGCACCCACCATAACTGGCAGGAATAGAATCAGTTCGAGACTGAGCTTAAAACAGAAACCGCGCCACATAAAAACCGATTCCAGCTCCCAAGATAATGGTAAAAAATAAGGTTACCAACAAAGATGTTTGATCCATATGAGTAAAGTATACCGTAAACTTTCTGGTAGTGCTCGCGTAGGGCTCGACTTTTAGTTAAAAAATAGGTATAAATGTGTGCACTGGTGGTTGGGGTGGAGGCAAAGCCTCCACCCCAACCACCAGCACCAAATGGCGACTATAGTATAGCGGTTAGTGCACCGGTTTGTGGTACCGGCAGTTCGGGTTCGATTCCCGGTAGTCGCCCAACAGAAGAAAAATACCAGACAGTTTTTGTCTGGTATTTTTCTATGAAGGGCGGCTACCGAGCGTAGCATAAATAGGGACAGTCATGCTCTGTTGAAAACACCCATCTACACGACCGCCATATTGTGCACAAACACTCGCAACATCTACCCGAAGAGATCTTGGCTTGTATTTATATTAGAATAAATGCTCCTGACCCTTTATTTCTCTGACCCTTTATTTTCATTACTAAACTAACAATTTTAGTTCGAGTCAGAAGTACTTTTATACTAATTTAGTTTGACATAAATATACTAAAGTATATACTTTAGTATATGAATACACATACTATTTTAAATGTGAAGACGGACAAGAAACTTAAAGCTGAGGCAAAAAAAGTTTCTGAGGAATTGGGGGTACCGCTAAGTACCGTTATAAATGCCTTCCTTAAGCAATTTGTACGTGATAAGGAAATAACTCTGTCTGCTAATCAGTACCGCCCTACCCCGTATCTAGAGAGTATTCTAGAACAAGCTCAAGCTGAATACGAGGCTGGTGATTTTGTTGGACCATTCAAAACAGGAGAAGACTTTATTACACATTTAAAGTCTCTGTAACATGCAGTACATACTTTCGAAACGGTTTGAGAAAGACTTTGCAAAACTTCTACCCGCAACCAAAAAGAAAGCTGTTGCTACTCTAGAAAAGTTCACCAAAGATCCACAAAATCCCAGCCTGCGCAATCATGGCTTGTCTGGAAGATGGAAGTGTCACTTCAGCATTAATATTACTGGTGACACCCGGGCGATATACTTTGTCATAGAGGATGACATGGTAAGGTTCGTAGCTATTGGTACACACAGCGAACTGTACGGATGATTAATCCACATACTCACTCCCTTCTTACCGCCTAAAAATAACCCCTGCTTCATTTAACCACCCCAGACATGAATCCTCAAACTGGTTCCAGCAGGGGGTCATTCCAGCAGGGGGTCACCAGCAGGGGGTCAGGTACGGTTTATCGTACCAATCTGTGTCATAATACTATTTTCGGTCGGCCTGAACTCCTGTCCGTTGCCCTCAGTCCGTACTGCTCATTGTATCAAGCACATATTCTTCATCACCATAAGGAGTACTTTTTATTTCTGACTGCTCCACTCTGGCAATTTCTTTAGGGGTTATTGGTTGCGTAAGCAGAGACAAATAATCATTTTGCTCTGCTATTGGCCACGAAGTTAAAAGTTTTTTTGCTCAAGACTTCCGTCATACCGTCTTTTACCTCCAATAACGGACGCTTCCCTATTACCTATTACCTCAAAAGTTGATATGCTAGTCCCATGTCTTTAATTAAAAATTCCTTCTTCTGGCCCACTGTTATTAGCTTATTGATTTTCTTAACCGTTTGGTATTACTTGGGTCTGGGTGCTTTTTTAATCATTATCATTCTTTCCATTTTAGAAATAACTCTTTCGTTTGATAATGCTGTAGTTAATGCCAAAGTTTTAAAAAGCATGAGCCCAAAATGGCAACACCGTTTTTTAACTTGGGGTATTTTACTAGCTGTATTTGGCACGCGTTTTGTGTTGCCAATTTTGATTGTAAGTATCGCTGTCTGGGTATCACCTTTATATATTATTGAATTAGTATTTAAAAATCCGACTGAATATGGAAATTTGTTAAAAGGTGTCCATGGTTCCATCACCGCATTTGGTGGAATGTTTCTCTTGATGGTTTCTCTAAAATACTTTTTCAATCAAGCTAAGACAGTGCACTGGATTCGTATTATAGAAAAACACCTAGTTAAGTGGGGGCACATTGAAGCTATTGAAATCGCTCTGGCCCTTACCATCCTTACTCTTTTATCATTCTTAACGCATTATGACAGTGCTTCCATATTAGTCGCAGGCCTCATCGGGTTAATTCTTTTCATTATTATGGAAGGCATTACTGGTACTTTATCCAATGAAGGAGCAGACCTCACCAGCTCAGGGCTTTCCCTTTTTGTCTATCTAGAGGTTCTCGACACAGCCTTTTCGCTCGATGGTGTTATCGGAGCTTTTGCACTTACCAACAACCTTATTGTCATAATGACAGGTCTTGGAATCGGTGCCTACTTTGTTCGATCTATTACTATTTATTTTGTAAAGAAGAATACCTTGGCAGAATTGGTTTATCTAGAACACGGCGCTCATTGGGCAATCCTTGGCTTATCCGTTGCGATGTTCTTTAATTTAGTAGTGCACGTACCAGAAGTTATTACTGGACTCATCGGCGTCGTAGTTATCTCCCTCTCCTACTACTCTTCGCGTTTGGAGAGTGAGTAAAAAGTAATCAATAACTCCCTGAGAGTTTTTGAAATTAAATTACTGATCAACAGTAGAAAATAGTTTATTTAGGTGAATGTTAGTTGACCAGTTTTGTGTAACAAATTTTACTATACTCGCCCTCATTATTTACTGACACTTTACGCTTCGCGAATAATTTTTAGAGAAACTGAGAAATAATAAACGGTATACACTGCCACCAATAACCCTAAGGAGCCGAAAGCTAAATTGATTGAGTAAATATTGGCCACAGCAGCGAAACCTAACGCAATAAGCATTTTTGATAATTCAGTAACTAGGTTTAGAAATGATTCGGAAGTGGCCCGTATGTTGCTGTCTAAATTTTTATGGAAATTACTTAGTAATGGCACATCAATAATAAAGAAGATTACCGAGGCGGCAAACAAGCCTAAAACTCCGATGATATTTACCTGCCACGCTGTGATTAAAAGAGTGGTGGACATACCTATCAATAAGTAACCGTACAGATAAGAAGTATGTTTTGTCTGAGTAATTCTGGCTCCGATATAATTTCCAATCATTTCTTTAACTCCTTCAAAAAAAGATAAGACACCGATAGCAAGCAAGCTGAAACCTAGAAAATAGTAATAAAGCTGAGCGTAATCTTCAATCAAAATATTTACAGTCATAATTACCACCGACAAAGCGGCCACCTGAACAAAATAAGGTCTGCCAGTTAAATGTGTAGCAGTGTATCTAACGTGCTGCCAATATGACAATTCCCCCGTAGTCTTGTGAAAAGTTGGTTCTTTGAGACTCAGGGTTAAAAAAGCGGCTGGAATAAGCATGAAGAATGAAACCCAGATTGCCGTCTGAATATTGTGCTGTTGAGCAACATATCCGCCTGCTAGTGAAGCGATCGCAAAAGCAGCCCCGCTGATTATTCTGCGAGCGGCTAAATATTTTTCAAAGACCTTAGTTTTATTTATATCTTTCAAGGAATCGAACAACAGCGCCGTGTTTGTGCCTGAGTTTAAAACAAACGAACAAGCCATTAATACTGTGCCGAAAGCAAACATCCAAAAGCTCGAACTGATAGCAAATACCAAAGCGGTAAGCATAGCGAAAACAACACTGAGGAATAAAACGTACTTCCGAACCCACCTGTCACTCAATGCCCCGCTTGGAACTTCCAGTATGACAACAAAGATACTGAAAATTATTGTGATGGAAACAATTTGTAATATCGACAAACCGTTTTCTTGAAAATACACTTTCTCGAACGCAGGGTAAAAAGTCAAAGATTGAAACAAAGCAAACAAAAGCAACTTCGGTATATTTGGATGCGGAAATGTCATGCTGGCCATGATAGCACTTAATATATCTTGTGGTAACACTTCCCTACTTTGCCATAATACTCACAAACAAAACCTGACGTAGAGAATATTACCATCAAACAATAACTATTATTATGCCAGAACAAATTTCTTCTTTTCTTAAAAAGCTCCTAGACTTACGCGAAGGAGCAGAGGAAAAACACGCTATTATTGAAAATATCAAAGATGATGCCGACTTTAGTAGTGCGCGTTTTTGGACTTTGGTGTTTGCGATTTTTATTGCTTCGGTGGGACTCAATATCAATTCGATTCCGGTTATTATTGGCGCGATGCTCATCTCCCCGCTGATGGGTCCGATTGTTAGTATTGGCTTAGCGCTCTCTATTAATGACTGGGGTTTGATGCGACGTTCATTTCGTAATTTATTAATTCTGACTGGTATCAGTATTGTTATATCCACTATTTACTTTGCCTTATCACCAATCACTAACGCCCAATCTGAGCTACTAGCCCGCACCTCACCCACCATCTTCGACGTTTTGATTGCCACTTTTGGCGGAATGGCTGGCTTTATTGGCATCAGTCGCGCTAAGCAATCCAACATTATTCCTGGCGTGGCCATCGCTACCGCCATCATGCCGCCCTTGTGTACGGTTGGCTATGGCATCGGCACCATGCAACCAAAATTTATTTTCGGGGCTTTTTACTTATTCCTCATCAACTGTATTTTTATCTGTCTCTCGGCTTTAGTGGTAGCTACTTACATGAAATTACCCAAGCGTGACTACCGCGACAAAGCTCAGAATAAACGCGTCAATCAGATTATATCTGTCATTATAATTATAATAGTCACGCCAGCTATTTATCTCGCCTATACTTTCGTTGCCCAAAACAATTTCAATCAAAACGCCGGGCGGTTCATCACCACTACATTTGAAGATAGAGGGTTTGTCGTCATTCATAAAAACTTAAAATACGAACCCGCCCATCCGATTATAGAATTAGCTTTTCTTTCCGACCACTTCAGCGCTGAACAAATACACGAGTTTGAAGCTAGGTTAGTTGACTTTGGACTAGCTGATGCAAAATTAACAATCAAGCAAAGTGGTTTTGCTTTGACTGAAGAAGAATGGCAATCAGTCATGATTGAAGTTAAAAATGATGATGAAAAAGTACAAGCATTGGAAACTCGCTTGGAAAGTGAGCGGGCCGGTTTCCAAAGTCCAGACCGACTCTTGCGTGAAGCTCAAACTATTGTTCCCCCTATAACTAATTTAGCTGTTGGTACCATCAACTTTGGAGTGACTTATACTGCTGGAGAAACCCAACAGACAGTCGCTATCGTCTACGCAGCCACCACCTCCCCACTCACTCAAATTGAAGCGAACGTAGTCACTACGTGGCTAAAAACTCGTTTAGATAAAACTGACCTCATAACTTATTTTGTCCCTAATCCAATCGAAATAATACCGACAGATTCTTTACCAGCACGGTAAAATACCTATCATTTATTTTACGCCTTTAAAATCTCTCCCGTGCTGCCGTTTATCTCTACCATCATTAATGGTTCAAGGATTTGATTTGTTACAACCACCGGTATTCCTGATTCACGAGCCATGATTGCTAAGTGCGATAACAATCCTCCTTCTTGAGAAACTATACCTTCGATTTGATTAAAATATTTAACTAAATTTGGAGATAGAATTTTTGTGTATAAAATTTTTGGTCCAGTAGTGCTTTCCATCAAATCTTGAGTTACTAAAACTCCTTTACCAATTCCTGAAGAGATACCAACATTACAGTTAGATGTGTGTTCAATTAAAAAACTAGAAATTGTTCTTGGTAAAACTAAGTTTTGTTGGACTAGATATTTTTCTTTACGCTGTAAGCATAGTTCTTTTGAAATAGAACCGGTCACCAATTCTTCCATCGTAGAAAAATATATCAACTCAGGATCATCGGAAAATTTTTCTTTTCCTATTTCAACCACTGCTCGACGTAAATAACTAATCAGTTTTACCGCCAAGATGCGCGCTTGTTCCCTTAAGGAATTATATCTTTGTGCTTGTTCTATATAGGGCAATAAACCTTGCCTACGCCAAGAAGGGAGGGTTTTAAGCCAAGCTTCTAGCTTATTTTTATCATCCACTTTTTTTACATCACCATATCCTGACAAAAAGGGCGAGTTATCATCTATATTAAAAGAATTACCGACCAAACTTTGATAATCAGCAATCTGCTGATTATCCTCTACTGAATTATTCAGAATACTCACCATGTGATGGGTGTCTTTCCCTAACAATCTTTCTAGGGTGTGTATGGATTTTTGAGCTCTTATATTAATCTCAAAAATAAGTTCATATTGTTTCAAAATAAATACCCAACGTTCTCTAATCGAAATTGATTCCGACCACTTATCTTCCAACAACTTGAGGACGGTCATCTGTAAACTCACCTTTACTTTATTAGACATTAAAGATAAACACAGCCAATTCCAAACTGTAATAATTACTTTAGAAAAATGTTCAAATCTTGGTTTCACACTGCGATATTTATAATATCCTAAAGCCGGAAAAATAGATTTTAACTCGGCTGCTTTATCGACATACAGTTCATTACCAAATAACTGCAATTGGTCAACGGATGTGTACTTGAGATACAATTTTCGGTAAGAATTTCGGATTGGTCCTTGAGGAGAATACAAACTTTTAACAATCGAAAAAGCTAACGGTTTTGGCTTGTCAAAAGTCTCAGTTATGTCTGTCTGCTCGTAATAATAGTCATTTTTATCTCGCAAAAAAGTTTCTAGAAATTTTATACCCTCCCATTGTCCAGATGTAATACTAGTAATTGGACGTGATTGCAATATATAAACTAATCCGTCTTTTACTGCCCACTCGATGTCCTGTGGGCAGTCATATTTAGTTTCGATAGCCATTGCTAACTTGGCTAATTGATTAGCAAATTTAGGCATGTCCGGTTGTAAATTTACCTGTTCACACAAAAATTTAACCTGTTGCACTGATTGTCCACCTACAACAGACTCTCCTATTCCTTTATTATACTCAAGCACCATCTCTCTCTCCCCAAGTGGATTACGGGAAAAAATAACTCCCGCATAATCTGCCTCAATAAATTCTTGTACAATGACTGATATTTTATCGGACGATACTTTAGTCAAAGAATCTGCAATTACTTGCCAAATCGCCACAGGTAAATCACTTCCTTGAACCCGAAGCCTAGTCAAAAACTGTCCGGCTTGTGAATTTTTTTCACCATCTTCAATCAAAGTAGCGGAACGCACCGCGTATAATTTCGTTTGTAAAATTGCCGCAGCTTCGTCTTTGGTTTCTGACAGTATTTTATTTCTTAATAAGTCATCTTCTTCTGCAACCAAAGTTTTGATCAGGTTAACAGGAATCACCACAAATGACGGCACTCTAAAGTTTGCTACTGTTAGTTCAGATAATTTTCGAGCCTTTATTCCAGCTTGAGTCGGTATGATATTAAAATTACCTGAAATAACCATATATTTATTGCATTTCGTGCAGAGTACCAGAGATTGCTCGTGTTCCTGCTGAATCGGAAATCGTTCCTGACACAAGCATTCTTTTCCTACTACCATCTTCCTTAAAAACTAAAGACGAGGATAGTTTTATGTGAGTTAGATTAAAATCACCAATGTCTATCTGCCACTCTTCTTTCTCCTCGCTACCCGTAAATGATTTCACTTCGGCCTTAAAACTTTTTTGTAAAATTCGAGTTTTATAATTTTTATATAACGACCAACTGTGTGACGGGTATTCGGGAGTATCTGATGTTACGTCTGACGAATCTACCATGTAGAAATTATTTTCTTCATCCCACAAAATAAATTGGTAAGTCTTAGCTTCTATCCGATCTCTGTCGGCAGAAAAAATGTATTTAGAGTGATCATTCGAGTATGCACTTTCAATCAAAACATTCGCTGGAAAATTTACACCTTTATATGTCACCATAGTAGTAACAACACTTTGGTGTTGAGTATATTCTGGATAGTATCGAGTTACAAAATCCCCTTCTACGCCAGACACCGAAAACGTAAGCGGCTCTCCTTTAACCAGAAGAGAAACACTGTAATTGTCTCGCGTTAGTAAATCAGCTGCGCGCTGACGCGAAAAAATCGGCATAAAACTATTAGGCTTAATATTAGTACTAGTTGAATAAACTGCTTCATAATTAGAAAATTCATCACCATCATAAGCACCATTGAGAAATGTATACTGAGTAAAGAAACCGGGACTTGTTTCCATTTGATTTACGTCAATTTCTAGAATGAACGGTTCAGTAAAATATTCAGAATAAAGAGTAATGGTATCGCTCATAAAATTCTTATTTTTTACTGACATGCTTGTACTAGAAAATGTCCCTTGACCAACCAGATACTCATCACCGTTTAACAGAGCCAGGAGTTTTTCATACTCAACTAGATCAATACTTTGGCTTAATTTAGCTTTTAAGCTATCGTTCACAGACTGCACTTGTAACAACTGCTGTGAATATTGTTCTTGCTGCTTTTTATTTTCAGAAAAATAAACCATTGTCATAGCAATTGCAATAATCAAAAAAGTGAGTCCTATTCCTTGCCAGATATGTTTAGCGGCCAATGACAACCATTGACTACCAACCAAGAGGAAGGCTGAAATTAGCCCTCCTAAGAATAAAGCTGAAATTGAAAATAACTGCACTACTTGAGAACCAACATTGAATATTAAGTCTGGCGGTAACAGAGCATGGGCTGGTTGTGGAAACACTGCCACCAAAAATAACAACGTTAAACTTGATAATATTTTACGGTTCATGGAGAAATTATATCATCTTAAATCTATTGTCTAGACGACTAACCATTTTATTTAAGAGCAGACTGTATTTCATTCCTCATGTTCACCAACTCTGGATATTGTGCGAAAAAATTTAACTTTTGTTTGGCGGTAGTACCGGAGGTTGGTTTGTTAAATATAAAATACATAAATGATTCAGAAAAATCTTCTTCTGGACTGAAGGCGGCGTAGTCGCTTACGAATTGGCTGGGGTGTTTTTTGTAGTACAGACTGGCCGCGTCGATAGTATCTTCACGATTATTAAACTGACTGATGCGAGTTAAATCTGTGTCTGACCAGAAGTGATTTGTGAATTGTACGAGGTAAGAATTTTCAGCTGGACAGCCGCGTGAAGAAAAATAATTGTGACAACTGGTATAAGACGGCGTGGGAATACCAACAATTTGTTCGTAGGAAACTAAGTGCCCTAATTCATGCACTATCAACTCAGTACTTTCAACCGAAGTTGAATCAGTCAGAATATCATCGGCCACAGCAAACAACCAAGTGTCATTTGTTGGTGGTACTGTTTCGACAAAAGCATCAATTAGACTGTCCCCCTTTTTAAACACTTCCAACTGACTTAATTTTGCATCGTAATCATCCGGAAAAATAGCAAACACTTGAGTGAAATAGTTACGCTGCTGACGGTCGCTAATATTCTTCACATCTGCCGGATGGTCGATAATATATTTGGCTTCGATGTCGATAGCGTTTTGGAGCGAGTCAGGCTCTACAGCGATTATCACCAACTTTTCGGGTTGAGGTTTTAGTTCTGCTTGAAGCAAAGTAATTTGTTTTTGTAGGACATCAATTAGTTCTAGCAGAATCATGCGATAAGTCACTTCAGTATCAATCGTACTTTTAGCTTGGGCTGAGACAGGTCCAATCAACAGCACACATAACAATCCACCAACGATTGTTTTAAGTGAGTTTTTCATATCAACTCATATTACCTAATTTCAGCCTACTCCACCACCGGCAACCGCACGATGAATTTTGCACCTTTATTTTCAGCAGTTTCAACCGCAATACTGCCACCCAATAATTCTGCTGACTGCTTCACAATATACAAACCTAAACCAGTGCCCTCGGCTTGGTGCGACTGAGCATTACTAGCGCGATAAAACTTGATAAATAATTTATCAATTTCATTTTCGGGAATACCAATACCAGTGTCGGCGATAATTATTTCTAAAACGTTTCCCCGCTGGAGATACGAGAGGGTCAATGTTCCATTAGGAGTGAGATATTTCACTGCATTAGAAATTAAATTACTAACGATAATATTTAACAAACCAACATCAGTCTTAAAGTTAAACGGTGCTGTGATATCTGTACGTGTTACTTGGATATTTTTTTCGGTAATCTTCTCTGTGAATTCATCTAAAATTTTAGTACAAAAAGCAGATAATTCAACATTCGCTACCTTAGTAGCGTAAGTACCCATTTCTAATTTTGAAACACTTAAGAAATCATTAATAAGATCAATCATACGCAAGATATTACGTTCGACTTTAGTTAAATAACGATCACGATCGGGAGTAATAACATCTAGTAGATTCTTCCTTAATAATTCAACATTCCAGCGAATAGCGGCGATTGGAGTGCGGAGCTGGTGAGTAGCCAAGGCAACGAATTCTGACTTAGCTGTATCAATGTGTTTTTGATCGGTAATATCAACTAATGAAATCACGCGTTGAGTGGCGTTATGATAAATAAACACCGACATCATCACCCAAACAATTTCACCTACTGCATTTTCGAGCGGCACTTCAAGATCATTGATTGTAATTCCGGCCGCTATCTTCCCCGCCAAGACTGAAGCATCGGTCTTTTCATCAGACTGAATAAGAACAAAGAAATCTAGGCCTTGTATGGTATCAACTTGTGTATGTAAAAGTTTTACAGCGGCGGGATTATAGTCGATTACTTTACCACCAACATCAACCGTCAGATAAGCAACCGGGCTTCTATCGTATAAAGTAGTGAACGCAGAATCCTGTGAAAAATCAACTTGCGTTAAGGTGACCGAGAGCCATTCACTAAGTGTTTGCTGAATGAACAACAAAAGAATCAGCACAATAACAGCGACTCCTCCGCCCGCTATTATTTCATAATTATCCAGTAATGATTGCCCGTACAGAACAGAAATTATTCCTACCCAAATAATTAAAAACAGGAGTAACAAACGTTCTAACCAACGATATAAATTAAGACGCTTTAAAGGTGACATTATTTAATAATAACAATAATATTCACCTAATTTTGCCACTGTTCCCAAACAGCAAAAACTCGTGATATCATATAAACATTATGGAAAAACACATACTTATCGTCGAAGATGAAAAAGACATACGTGACGCTATCGCTGAAGGAATTACTCAAGCAGGCTATAAAGTTTCAGTCGCTGAAAATGGTGTTGTTGGGCTTGAGAAAGCTTTAACGGAACATCCTGATTTAATTCTACTTGATATTGTTATGCCTATTTTAGACGGACACCAAATGCTTGAGAAACTCCGTCAAGATCAGTGGGGACGTGATGTTAAAGTAATTATCCTTAGTTCAATGGATGACGTTAATAACATCGCCTCATCATACAGTGAAAAAATTCAGGGCTATGTTATCAAAGCTCATCACAGTCTCGAAGAGATTTTGCAGAAAGTTCGTTTAGTCATTAATACTGATTAACTACTAGTAGTGTAACTAGTTTAGTTTTAAATAACTCTTAGTCAACCTAGGGTATTATTTTTATTTTCGATAAATTTTCTCACTTCAACAAAGAGTTGTTTGGTGTCTTGATAGTCCAAGCGCTCAGCCGCTGCTTCGAGTGAATACCAACCACCCTCTTTTACCTCCGCGACCTCTAATTTATATTCGCTGTCAATAATAATACCAATAAAAAATATAACAGTTTTATTAATTTGTACTTTGTTATATACAAAAGTGTACTCGAGAGTGAAGGCCGGCTCAGACAAAAGTTTACTGGCTACCATGTCGGTCTCTTCTTTGAGCTCCCGAACCGCAGCTTCTTCTGGCGTCTCGCTTCCTTCGGGATGCCCCTTAGGAAACACCCAATATGAATTATTTCCGATGTGGCTAAATTGGTGAATCAGGAAAACTTCCCAATTATCCTCTACGCGGCGGATAGGAATTATTCCGTAAGAAAGATCAGTTTTTGTTTGCATGGAGTTAGTATAGCAAAAGCGAGGCGGGCCCGAAGGGCCCGCCTCGCTTTCTTGTGTCTAGGACTGGACTTGAACCAGCAAGGGATAACTCCCACTACCACCTCAAGGTAGCGCGTCTACCAATTTCGCCACCTAGACATTTACCTTATTCAGGTGGCGCTATTATGCCTTAAAAAAAATAGTATTTCAACCCTCTTTTAGAACCCAGTCTTTGGGGTCACCAATAAAATCTCGCATTTCAACATGGACATCGGGATGCGAAACGAAGATAGTCTTACCATTCCGGTCAGACAAATCTTTGATTAACCCTTCCCAAGTTTGCCACAGGCCATTTTCATGAACACTGATTTGACCACCAGAAGAACGCACCTACCACTTTAATTATTTTCAAGCTAAAAGCTAAAAATTTGTAAGCATACCAAGTATAAAACGTCTTAACTAGTATACGAGAGGTATGCTGATACAACCCGTATTGTATTTATTAGCTTTATCTATGTCTTTATGAACACTTTTACAAAAAAGCTGACTGGTAGCATCATCGCGCTTTTGCTCGTTGGTGTCACTTTACCCAGCTCTGTAGCCCTAGCTGCTACGACAGCTGATTTACAAGCTCAAATCCAAGACTTATTAGCTCAAATCGCCGTTCTTCAAAGCAAACTGGGAGTAACTGTACCAGCAGTTTCCACTTGCAAAGTGATAAATACCGACCTTACGATTGGTAGTCGCGGATCATCCGTGACAGACCTTCAAAACTTCCTCATTAGCCGCGGATATAACATTAAGGCTGGTGCAACAGGATATTTCGGTGGTCAAACCCAACAAGCTTTGGCTCACTTCCAAGCTGGACAAAATGTTTTTCCGGCCGTTGGATATTTTGGACCACTCACCCGCGCACGAATGCAAAACATCTGCGCCGTGGTGATTGCTCCAAAACCAACTCCGACACCCACCCCAACACCGACCACCACACCAATTGAAAAACTTAGCGGCGAAGCCTACATCGACCGCTTCACTGTCCAAGATGGCAACGACACTAACCTTGAGGAAGGAGACAAAAATGTATCTGTGATGGATGTTTCGTTTCGAGTGACTGACGGTGACATCAGACTAAACCGCTTTGACCTTGGTTTTACCCCTGACGCTGGCAACAACGAAAAACAACCTTGGGACACTTTTGGCACCATCTCAGTCTGGAACGGAAACAAAATGATTGCCCAAATTGATGGCTCTAACAGACAAAACTGGAAAGAAGACCAACCTACTAACAACAGTTACCTACTTCGGATGACTGGACTCAGTACTATTATTCGAGAAAATAAGGAGGTTGCTTTGACGGTAAAAGTTACCGCTCAAAATTCTGTTAAAGGAACGGATGATGGTGAGATTTGGAACATCTTTGTTCCAGACAACGGCATCCGCGCCCTCGATGCCAGTAACGCTATTGTTTATGCTGGCGACACAGCTGATGCTGTTACCTTAAACCTAGACCAAGCCGGAGCGAGTGATGAATTAATCATTCGCCGCTCAGACGCCGACCCTGACGCTACAGCTATTCAATTGAAGGATAATACCCACTCAGGTTTTACCAAAATCTTTGCCTTCGATGTTGATACCGACGACAGTCGCAATGACATTGAGATTATTAACCTACCAATTAAATTAACTGTCAGCACCGGAACTATTAACACTTTTGTTAGAGATGTCCGATTAGTTATTGACGGAAAAACCTATACCCACTCAACCACTATTGATGGCAGCGCAGGCACTGTTACATTTGAACTAAGATCAGGAGAACTCGTTATCAACGCTGGTGACAAAGTCACGGCGATAGTGGAAATTGACTTCAAGTCTTTACCAACAATCTACGAAGGAACCACCATCACCGGCAGTGCCAAAGGAAGCAACATCGAAGCTTTCGGTGCCGATGACTTAACTGGCGCACAGTTAGCTGGTTCAGTTAGCGGCGAAACGCACACGCTTTACACCAAAGGCACTAGCATTGCGGGTAATAATTTCACGGCTGAAGTAACTACAGTCAACGGAGCGGCCAATGACTACGTTACTTTCAGTGGGACAGTAAACATTGAAGCCTTTGGTCAAGATGTCTACATCCCGATGGGTACCACTGGCGCGAACTACAAACTAGTCGACAGTAGTGGCGTGACTATTGTGGCCTCAAGCACCGCTGTTGTCACTTCTAGTGCTCGTGAGTCTGGTAATTACTTCTTTATCCCTGAAGGTAGTAGCGAGACTATTACACTCGACGTTGTCTATGTACCAGGAATATCTAACACCACAGCGCGAATGCAATTAATTAGCATCAACTACAGTGACATTGCTCAAACTCCAGACCAAACTTGGTTAGCCGCTCCAAGTAATAACTACCGTACTCCAGTGAAGATTATTGTGAATTAGTTTCTTATTAACTTAAACAAAAAAAACGGGTGGGCCCAAAGGGCCCACCCGTTTTTTTATTTCAAGACTTAGTCTTTCTTCTCTTCTGCTACTTCAGCAACCACTTCTGTTTCGGCAGCAACTTCTGCTACTTCTTCAGTTGTTACCTCTTCTGTTACAACCATAGCTGCTTCAGCTTCGGCAATTTTAGCAGCCTCTTCCTCAGCCAACTTAGCTTCTTCCGTTTCTCGGAGAGCTGCTTCAGCGCCTGATTCGGTAGACATTGAGACGAGACTCATTCGGCGCATTTGACGCTTAATTTCTCGATTTACTTTCTCTCGGATGTAGTAAAGTTTTGCTCGACGAACCTTAGCTCGTTTAACAATTTCTAACTTGTCGATTAATGGTGAGTATAATGGGTAGATTTTTTCTACTCCCACTCCACTAGCTACCTTTCGAACAGTAAACGTAGCGCCTGGTTCATCACCATGCTTACGAGCCAATACTAGACCTTCGAAGATCTGAATACGGGTTTTTCCTTTATCTTGAATTTTTTGGTGAACACGTAAAGTATCGCCCGGTCTGATACCGAGTGACTTTCGCTCTTCCATATTTACGGGTGACACTGTCACACCTGCCATTGCTGCTTTCATAATATTTGTTGAATAATTAAACGAATGAGCCGTTTAAACGTGCCACAATCTACCATAATACTATCTATTCTGCAATCAGTTCGGCTGCAGCCTCGAAATTTAGGGGGACGGGAGCGATGAAACGTCGGGTTTCGCCTGATGGTAATTCTATTTCTAGAATGTGAGCGTGAAGCGCTAGCCGTGTAAGATTTAAATTATTAGACTTAGCCACTTTGTTTTCGCCGTATAAAGTATCACATACAATTGGTCGATCGATGGCGCGTAAGTGTGCTCGGAGCTGGTGAGTTCGTCCAGTCTTAGGAATCAGTTTCACATAAGAGAATGATTCATCTTCATACTCCCCCATTCCAATCCGTTCAAAATCTGTAATTGCTTCTCGGAGGACACCGCGCGCTCCGCGTTCAGCTGAGCGACGCCGATGATCTTTAGCGCTTCGACCAATTGGGCGATTAATAGTGCCCCACCGGTCGTTTAAGCGGCCATACACGAACGCACGGTACTCTTTGTATACCAATCTATCTTTAAATTGTTTCTTGAGGTGCTGGTGAGCTTCTTGTGTCTTAGCTAGAATCAATAGGCCGGAAGTCTCACGGTCGAGACGATGCACTATTCCCGAGCGTTCGAGCACTTCACCTTCTCGTGAAAAGCCCGGTTCACCTACACCGCGAGCTGCTGGCACGCGGGCACAAAACCAATCAACTACTGTTACCGCTCCCTTATCAAACCCATCAGCATGAGTAAGCCACCCGTAGGGTTTACAAATCACCAAAACTGAATCATCTTCAAAGAGGACAGTTGGTTCAACTTTATTTTCCATTTCTTCGTTCCCTTGATTCATATGTCGCGAGTATGACATCAAAATCGCTTTTGGTCAAAGAAAAAGGGCTCGGATATACCAAGCCCTATGGGTTATGTAGATTTGATCAAGAACTATTCTTCAATCCGCTCCAGGGCATCAGTAAATACCAGTGCGATTTTATCAAGGTTTTTATCGGCCATCAAAAAAGTAGTCTCGATTGAACCAACATCGTCGACATCCTTGGCTAAGATACAAAATGTTCCTTCTATGTCAACGATTTGTCTTCCGGGGTTATCGTAATTATTTAAGACAGCAAACGCAACCACGATATACGGAAGAGAGACGATGTTGTCATCTTTCTCTTTAATATCCCAAGGTCTTTCAAATTGAGAGTTAATTACTACTCTGTCGCCCGCCGACAGGTCACTTACTTGATTATAAGCACCTAATTGCAAAAGAACATTATTTTCATCAAGCCAGAAAGAACTTCTTTTACTAACCTGGAATCTGACCCCTGCATTCAAAGCAAACACTAGTGACTTTCTTAAAATCTGAACTTTCTTTAAATCTTTAAGGTAGTCATTCATGACTATTTTCTCCACTAAAAAATGTGGCCAGTTGCCACAAAAAAACAAAATACTCACCATTGAGCAGTTTTACAATATAATATTATTACCGAGC
>JBEDID010000005.1:0-31430 GCA_041173745.1 Candidatus Parcubacteria bacterium
GTCTTTGTATTCTAAAACCCGAACCTGTTCATTTTCGAACACTACTTTATATTTATCTGAATCTGTAACCGCAGGATCTTTGTACATATATAATTTCATTATTGTGCTAAATTTTGTATTTACTCATGTTGCTATGAATTTGATAACAACATGAGTAAGTTTACACCTAAATGCCATCATTCTACATATCCTGCGGATACTCATAATAAATTGTCCCTGTTCTTAATTTTAAAAATGATATAAAAAAAAGGGCGCCGGAGGGGAGCCCTAAAAGTATTATATATCCATGTATGATGGAAGTTCTATATGACCCGAATAAAGGGGTCAGGAGCATCTAGATGTTTTGACCCCTTTTGATAAGGTGTTAACAACTGGTATACTCAGTGTATGAAATACTTCGTTCTATTGATTTTGGATACTTTTGTACCCACTAAATTCATACATGCCCTAAGTAACTACAAAGTATGGTTCTTTGTAAAACTCTTGTTCACAAGGTAGCGAAAGCGCACTTAAAAGCTCTGTTTATAAATAATTTATGATTTTTTTAAAGAACCCAATTATTGCAGCTACAATAGCTTGTCTATGTGTAATATTCATTTATATAGCTAACACTGGAAAATATTTTGGTAAATTAATAAACAGATATTTCCCCTGTGAACAGAATCCTGCCAATTCTTTTCCATGCTTTGGTGGTTATGATATTGCGGTCATCATATTTTGCGTTGTTTTATTGGTGATTTGTGCTGGAATTATCATTTCTCAAATTTTTGGAAAATTTAATGTATAGACGCAGCTAGGATAATTTCACAGGAAGTGATGAACAAAAGTTTTGAACGTCGTCCACCCAGCGGAGAAAACTCTGGGAGAGCTTTCATGATGATTAGAAAAATGAAGTGATGCTGTTAGGTAAATAAGTTGAGGTGGAGAAAATTATTAATGACCGAATATTCTGACCGGGAACTGGGAAAATGTCATGTTATTTAAAACACCCTTAACATTAATCAAAATTACTATATACTAGGGTTATGACAAGAATAATTGCATTAAGCCCAAAAAAGAACACATCTAAACGTCCGTACAAATCACCGAAACGTTTAGAAGCAAAAAAAGAAATGCTCGCAAAAAAGGCCGGTCGACCAGGAAAGAAATAGATTAAACAGAACTATATCTAAGTAATAAAAACCCTAGCGATAACATCAAAAAGGGTCTTTTATTTACTGTAAAAAGTTCTAACATCCTTGCTAAAAATCACTGTAAAATATGAAAATTCTGCCATGAAAAACTTTAAATTATATCTTTATTTTGGTTTATTCCTGGTCTTGTTGGTTGGTTCAACCCGGTTAATAATCAATCCCTCAGCAAATAATATCAGTCCGTCGACCAACGAGATTAGTACATCATCTAATGAAATCAGTCAGCCAATTAGCGTAGTCAGTACGTCGTCTAATAAGGTGCTTGATAGGGAAGTTGAACATCTGGTTAGGGCGTACCCGGAATTTTTGCTAGTCGACTCCAACTTCAGTAACGCTATAATCTGGAAGAAAGATAATTCTCACATGAGATTCGATGATGGTGTGCTTGATAAAGACTTTGAAAAAATGCTTAGCGAACCAGACCTGCAGGATCAGATGGAAATGCTGTATGAGCCGGGAGAAAATTTCACTATTCGTAAAAATTACGACCCGGGAAGAATACGCTTCGAACCATTTTTTAAGAAGATGTATGGGGCCACAGAAATGGAAGTAAATGCAAATCTGGAAACCATATATTGGCTGCCAAGTATCAGTAATCAACCATTACTGATTACTCGCGTCAACGGTGTTAGTCAAAAACTTCAGGCAATTTCTAACGAGCTCGACAAACTGGTACAACAACCCGACCATAAATATTTACTTAAGTATCTCGAAAATCCCGGCGGAACGTTTAATTGGAGGAATATTGTTGATACTAATCGATTGAGTACACACAGCTTTGGCATCGCTATTGATATCAATAGTTCATACTCCGATTATTGGGAATGGTCTACAGAAGGAGAGAAGGAATATCGAAACCAGATTCCGCTGGAAATTGTTACATTATTTGAAAAGTATGGATTCATCTGGGGTGGTAAATGGTATCACTATGACACCATGCATTTTGAGTACCGGCCTGAATTAATTGTCGTACAAGAGTAAAAAATAACAAGTTAGTTGATAGAGTACTATCGTTGTACAATGTTGTATTATTTATTCAGTAGTAAGCAAAATATTTATATGGAAAAAACAAATTTATACTCAGTCTCGATTCCGCCGATGATTAAAGCGTTGGAAAACTTGTCTGGCTTGCTCGACAAACTAGTTGCACACGCTGACAGTAAACAACAGTCGTGGCAGCAGCCAAAAATGCAGGAAAATGCATTATTAAATTCAACTCTAATCTCTGACCAGTTTCCCTTTATTACACAGGTGAGAATTGCTTGCGATAATGCAAAAGGGGCAGCTGCACGCTTGTCTGAAATCGAAGTTCCAAAGTACGAAGACAACGAAACTACGGTCGATGAACTAAAAGCCCGTATCCAAAAAACAATTGCTTTTGTAAAAAGCGTAAAGCCGGAAAAAATTATTGGTAATGAAGATGTACTTATTTCATTAATGTATTGGGAAGGAAAATCTCTTAATGGCTTTGAATACGTAACAGAGTATCTTTTACCAAACTTTTACTTCCATGTTACAACTGCATACTCAATTCTCAGAGCCAATGGTGTCAATGTAGGAAAATCTGACTTTGTCGGAGAATTGCCACTAAAATAGATGCAGTTAAAATCGCATCTAAATAAAATTACTGTAATATAGTTAATATATGACCCTAGAAGGTTGTAATTATTACTCCTTAACTTAATTAAAACGACGTTGACGAATTTTATGTATTGTGTTTATATTTAATAAATTACTGTTCTTCACAAGCTTCTAAAGGAGTGCTAAATGTTAACTGACTACAAAAAAATTAAAGTAGTTCCTGACTTTCATATTAAACCTACACTGGAGGAGATAAACCAAATCCTGGAAACTAATCATGCTAATCATCAAAATGATGGTGAAAACTTAACTTCTAGATTCATTATCAGTAACACTATCGGTGTTGCTGAGCGTTGGCTCGATGATACAGCTCATACTATAAATTCCTATTTTGAGTTTTTGGTACCGGAAAATGATGAGTTGTCGCAGATTGTTGTTAAATATGCCAACGATGAGAATCTTGGTTGGACTATTTATCATAACGGGTCGTGGCCATTCAATTCTAATTACTTAAATGGTCCAAATGTCTTCGTGTTCATGAAGCATGCCGAAATGTCCAGAAAACCTTTCATTTCCGGAATGAATCTAGTTGGGTTCGGAGCGAGTATCTATGACCCAGGCTCTTACTTAGAAGTGATTTTTCTCAACTTAGGGTATCGAGCAACATTTCTATCTTCCGCAAAAACTTAAAAATTGATATGTTAGCCTAAATCGCTCACGAGTACTTAACTCTGAGCGATTTTATATTTAAATTAAAAAAAGCTGATTTGCGTTAAGTGGCATATTGGTTCAATCTTTTGCTATACTTCATGCATGAAAAAGAAAATTTTGATTATAGAAGATGACAGCATGCTTCTGTCGGCATTGATTGAATGGTTTTCAGATGAAGGCTATGACGTGCGGGGTAGTAGTTCTGTTGAAGATGCTTTCGTACTGATTGATGATAAGAAACCCGACGTAATTCTGACTGATTTGGTAATGGCAAATTTAGATGGCTTTGAAGTTTTAGAAAGAGTCAATGAGACTCCTGACTTAAACGATGTTCAGGTTATTATTATTTCAAATAGTGGAGAAGATAAAGATGTTGAGAGAGCGCTCGCGTTGGGGGCAAAAGATTTTATCATAAAATCTGACCTCTCATTAAAAGGGATTGTAGAAAGAGTAAAAAAAGTCATCTCTGATTCTAAGCGTAAGAGTAAATAATTTAATTCTATAATCTTAGCACCTCGCCCATATCAAAGAATAGGGTTTATCCAGCTTAAACTTCAAACAGTAGTATTTCGGTATTGGGTTGGACTTTAATATCAAGGTTGGTTATTTCAGATATTCCGATAGCATCGCTCGCTTGCAGGCTTTTGTCATCAATACTCACTTCACCCTTTATGATAAATAGATAAACTCCATTTCCAGCATGTTTTATATTGTATGAGAGTGTTTCGGCTTTATTAAATGTTCCTCTGTATACATAAGCGTCTTGATTTATTATTAGCGACTCATCTCTTCCGTCGGGTGAGACTAAGAGTGTTAATTCGTTTTGTTTTTGCGCGGCGGAAAAATCCTTTTGACTATATGAAGGTGTGATATTTTCTGCGCGGGGCAGTATCCAGATTTGGTATAACTTTAAAACTTCGTCGGAAGATGTATTGTATTCGGAATGTATCACGCCCGTACCGGCTGACATCACTTGAATTTCACCTTTTGTAACTTGCATGTCAGTACCCATACTGTCCGCGTGGGTAACAGTACCTTCTGTAACAATAGTGATAATTTCCATGTTGTCGTGCGGATGCATGCCGAAACCAGAGTTTGGCATAATGGTGTCATCGTTGATAACTCGCAATTCACCAAAACCCATTTTGGTCGGTTCGTACCAGTTGGCAAAACTAAAACTAAATCTAGATTCTAGCCACCCGTGAGAACCAACTCCGCGTTCATTTCCTCTGTGTATTACAGTTTTCATATTGAGTCTAATTATAGCAATTATTTTAGTTAATTAAGCGTGATGATTTTGGATGAATACAAGAAGTGTAATGAATCATGTTTGGGAGGTGTAAATTTAACTTTTGTAAGTCGAAAGAGCTTATAAAATAATACTCTCATTAAGACGTTGCGCAATTGGTTTTTTTCTACCAGCCCTAGATAATTTGGTTAACTAATCAAAAAATAAAGTAAATAATTTATAGGGAATAAGAGCCTTATTAGAAGTTGGAGCGTGTTAATATCATAAGTACAATAATAATTTTAATATTTTAATAAAGTAAACCTTATGGATAGTGTCAATCAAGAATTACTTGATTATATAAGTAGTCAAGTACGTGAGCGAGTTTCGCCGGAAAGCATCAAAAGTTTATTGTTAATAAACGATTGGCCAGAAGGTGTTATTACTGAGGCATTCTCAACTCTAGGTGTTGTAATTGATACTAATCTGTCTAAAATTCCGCCCCCAACTGTTACTGAAGGTGAGTTCGTGAGTGAAGGTATTACTATGGATAAAATTATCGAGAAATTCATCCCTATCACTGGGGCGATTTTTCTTATTGTTGGTTTGGGTTATTTGATTTATGCAAACGCTTGGGTCAACCTTCTGATGGAAACGAGAATCGGTCTAGGATTTTTCTTTAGTGTGGTAATAATCGGTGGTTCTTTTTCTTTCTCTGAAAAAATGCGCTATTTTGCTGATATCGGTATTGGTTCAGGAGTTTTGTTGCTTTACGCTACACTTATTTACGGCTCAAGAACGACCGAGCTGGCGACTGCGATGATACCTGAAGTTGTGACTCTTGTTACGGCCGTATTATTTACTCTGGCCGTGTCGTACTTTGCATCAAAGAGGAATTCTAAGGTTATTCTTATTCTAGGGATGATTGGTGCTTACATTACTCCTTTTGTGATTGGCCAGAATGATGTTTGGGTAGACAGCGTTTCGTTTAATGCCTATTTGATATACTTCTTTGCAATTAACCTTTCGGTCTTTTTGATTGGGCGAGAGATTTCCGTGCGCGACATAATACCGTTAAATATAATTGGATTATTTTTAGGTGTTTCAACTTTGTGGGGTCTTTCGTCTTCAAATAATATTAACGCTATTCAGACTGGAGACTTATTCACTAGCGAACTGTTCACGGCCGTACTATTTTTAGTGCTAGTTGTGTTTTCTATCTGGAGCATATTGTTGTCGGCTAAAAGGTTTAGTGAAAAAGATGATGGATACTTATCGCTGGGCTACATTGCACCGATTATTTGGTTTGCTTTCAATGTAAATAATTTACAGTCAATCGATGATGCTGCTGTCGGCATTATGTACGTTGTTATTTCGGCCGCTTGTTTTGTTGGGTGGCATGTTTTGTTGGGTACAAAGACAAGATTCCAACATACTGCTTTGTACGCAGCCGCATTACTGTCAGCTTTCTTGGCCTTCTTCGCACTCTTTAAAGAATTTGATGTCTATACGAGCATGTTTATTGCTTATGCCAGCCTCATCTTTGGTTTTCTGTACATGCTTGATGCTAATAAATCTGAAAGATTTATTAGCTACACCGTCGTCTCTTTAGCCGGATCATTGCTCTCATTGCAACATATCCTGGAGGCTGACTTGCGATTTGAAACATTGTTTATTGTTTTGGCTCTTGTGCCAGCCATGTGTGCTTATTTAATTGCAAAAAATAGTGGTAAACAAGAATTTGTCCCTGTCGGAAAAATTTATTCAATTGTTGCCTCAATTATCGCCTTAATGTATGTGCTGGCAGATTTAATTGAATATATAGATATAGATTTCTTGTTGTTCTATTTAGCACCACTAGCATTCCTTGGTTATTTGGCTTATATCGGTAAAGTGTCACCAGGTGAGATGAGTCATGACTCGCGCTCAAGTTTATTGCGAGTAGGATTAGCTGTGTTTACTTTTGGTTTTATTACTGTATTTTTTACTTTAATTTCGGCTATTTATCCAGCACCAACTGACACTTTCCTTTTTACTCACACCGACGCTCCAGTGGACTGGATAATGATTAAAGGTGTATTTGCATCTGTAATTCTATTTCTAGGACTATTTATCAGTCGTAATCTACAGACTGAACAAGTAATTAAAAGACCTTCATTTATACTGGTTATTTTCGGCTTTACGACACTTTTGTTGGCTGGAAATTACATCATCTCTGCGCTCGCTAATGATTTAGGTGTTTCTCTAGAGCATGGAGGTCCGCGTGCTATTGCCACAACGTTCTGGTGGGCAGCGATTGCAATTTATATGTTGTACAAGGGTTTAAAATTAGGAAAGAAATATCATTCCGAAAAATTATTAGGCCTAATGTTGCTTGGGATAACAGTTCTAAAAATTGTTCTGTATGATATTAAAACTATGGATATGCAAAATAAAATCATCGTCCTGATGATTGTGGGCGGTGCGATGCTTTTGTTTTCTTATCAGGTGCGCTCCAAGGATTTGTTAACTACTCCAGAGGTACGATAAATCAAGTATCAATCCTGATTAAAAAAGTGGACACGAGAGTGTCCACTTTTTTGCACTTATAATAAGTATTTATAGCTAAGCCTTCTTTACGAATTCGGCGCGAATGTAGATTCCTTTCATGCCATCAATTTTTCCAGTGACACCTTCTACTTCGTCAGAGAGACGAATGTTTCTCACTTTTGTCCCACATTTGAGACCAGTTGAACTACCTTTAACTTTCAAGTCTTTGATAACAAGTACGGTATCACCATTTTGGAGAATATTTCCATTGCTGTCTTTTACTTCAAAACTTTCTATTTCATTATTTTTTTCTTCCATAGTATTTTAAATATAGTTAATATTAAGATTGTTGGTAGTATATATAAATAAAAGCCATAAAACAATCAAAAGTAATTGTAAATTTGGCAATTATGAATACTTAGAATTTACAGTTTACAAAACTTGCAATTTAGGTCAAGACGAATATACTCACTGAGGATTTTGCAGTAATCAACTATGAGGTGTCAGCATGAGTAAAAAACGGCTAGCAGTATTTGTTTCTGGTGAAGGTTCCATTCTTAAGGCAATTATTCAACAAGGTTTAACAGTCAATTTAGTTATTGCAGACCGGTTGTGTACAGCGGTGGAGATAGCTAAGCGAGCAAACATTATTACTATTGTGTTAGATAGAAAAAAATATAAAGATGATGGTGTTTTTAATCGCTCTAGGTTTACTGATGATGTAGTGGCGGAACTGGTTAAGTATAAGATTGATTTTGTGGCATTGGCGGGCTTTATGACAGTCTTTGCCAAACAAATTTTTGCATTGTATCCAGACCGGATAATAAATACCCACCCCTCACTTTTGCCGGCTTTTAAAGGTAATCAACCAGTGTCAGCCGCTTTAATAGCAGGCGTAAAGGTCACTGGGGCGACTATTCATTATGTCGTTGATGAAGTTGACAGCGGTCGGATTATTGAACAAGTAGCTGTTCAAGTAAGGGAGGGAGATGGTGTAACAAAGTTACAGGAGCGGATTAAAAAAGTTGAAAGAGATATTTACCCCAAGGTGATTCGTTCTTTAATGTCTGGTAGTGCTACCTGGCCAAGTGATTTAAAAATTGTGAATAGATTGCAATACAAGGCTAAAAAATAATTTTAGTTCTATAAAAGAGGCTGCTAAGCAGCCTCTTTGTTTATTTACCATTAGGGTTCTCTAGTTCTTTTATTCTGTTTTTTAATTCAATCACTTTCATTTCGCGGTCAATCATTATTTTGTTAAATTTTTCAATCTCAACAATTCGTTCTTGAAGTTTAACTGATGTCTCGTCATCCTGCTTTTGCAGTTTTACTTCATTAGCATGGGCTTTTGATAGACCGTCTAACAGGCTGTTGAACACAGCTGCAAATCTGCCGATTTCGTCTGGTCGACCTTCATTGATGCGTAGTGAAATGTCTTTAGTTTGACTGATTATTTCAACTTGTTCTGTTAGTGTATTAAAACGTGAACCCAAGATTTTTTTAGACACTAAACTCATGACTAATAATGTGATTAAAATCGTGACGTAAGTAGCTAGTATAAAAACTATGATTGTTTTGACACCATTTTGATAAATATTGCGCGGTTTAACTATTTGTAAAATAGCAACGGGCTTATTATCGATATCTTTTATAAAGTCATAAATAGCTTCTTCGTTAAAGTTTGTATGTGTAATGTATGAATCATGACCGGTGTTTAAGTCGGCTTGTACTAACTTTATATTTTCTGGCAAAGATTCACTATTTAAAATATAGATAGTAATTGGAAGTTGAGTGATATTTTCAAATTCACTAATTTTGACATCATCGATAAAGCGACCAAAAATCAACGTTCCCATCGCTGGTTGGTCTTTTTGGGTATTTAGGATTGACTTGGCGACAACAAGCATTAAACCTTCGTCTAATCTAACAATTCCTGACGTAGCTATTTGGGTATTTTTATTGTTAAAAAGTTGACTGTAAGTCATGATTTGGTTGGTGATATTTTCTGATGCGATAGCGGATTCAGTCTGGATATCAATCACATCTGTATAAACTACTTCACCTTGAGCATCAACAAAAGTCATTAAGTCAATATTTAGATTAACTAGTGATACATCACTAAGATTTTCATCAGCAAAAACCGAATTATTGCCTCTTATATAATCATAAGCATCATCCCAGTTAGCCCAGTCTGTGACGGATACTTTTAAGTGTTCTAGGCTACTGTCAATGGAGCTGTTGGCTCTGAGCAAGTCTTTTTGAATCTCTTCGTGCTCGATACCGTCATAACTTGAGAGCAGGAAAGTGGCTGCACCTACGGTGAT
Source organism: Candidatus Parcubacteria bacterium (assembly GCA_041173745.1). Classification (GTDB taxonomy): domain Bacteria; phylum Patescibacteriota; class Minisyncoccia; order Phycocordibacterales; family UBA918; genus OLB19. Next base: position 9,567 of record JBEDID010000005.1, read on the forward strand.
GATGGTCGCTAATACCGCCGCGGTAATTAAGATTATGATAGAGACTTTAGACCTATGAAAGGTACCCCTTTCTTAAGACAACAATTCTAAGTATTATTACCTAACTAATACAAAGAATATGGCCAAGCAAGGACACATAATCTCAAAAGAAATCAAAGACGAAATATTAAACAAGATTAAAAATGAAAGCCTGAGTGTCACAGACGTCGCTACTAATTACGGCATCAGCACCAAAACTATATACAACTGGCTCGGCACCAAAGCTAGAGGCGTAGTCAGTATCCTAGAACACAACAAACTAAAGAAGGAAAACTCGCAATTAAAACAAATCATCGGAGACCTCACTATCAAAATGTCAGTGGAGGCAAAAAAGGGGTCGTCCAGAACGTGGTAGCTGGAGGTGCTTTAGTCGGAATCTCGCGTACTCATCAATACTATCAGCCTAAACAGCCAGCCAAGGATTGGCAGACTAAACAACTAATTGAGACAACTCTGCGTAACCATCCCAGCTATGGACATAAACGTTTAGCTATACACCTCAGAATCAACAAGAAAAGAGTGCTACGTATCATGAAGCTGTTTGGTATCAAGCCTTATCGCAGAACTACTCCAAAAGTGTATAAAAAGCCTAAGGATAGTGTTTTCCCGAACTTGCTACTGACTGAAACTCCAAGGGGTCCGGGTGATATCTACTCTAGTGACTTCACTTATATCAAGTATCACGGCAAATGGCTGTATGTGGCTACTGTCATTGATATCTATACTCGAGAGATAGTGGGTGTGTCTATGTTAAATACTCACGCTACTCAGTTAGTTATAAATGCTTTGTCAGGTGCCATATTGCATCGGGCACCACCACGAATCATTCACTCTGATCAAGGGAGTGAGTACTCCAGTATTAACTACACCAACTTAGTGCAGTCACTGCAGATACAGCAATCAATGAGTTCTCCTGGCTGTCCTTGGGAAAATGGTTATCAGGAGAGTTTCTACAAAGGATTCAAGCTGGACTTAGGTGACCCTAATCGGTTTGATACTTTAGGTGAGCTGGTAGCCGGTATTTACCAGACGATTAGCTACTATAATCAGAAGCGTATTCACTCCGCTTTACGGATGCCGCCAGTGTTGTTTGCGGAGAAATACCAAGTTGGTGTATTATTGAAAGACTTAGAAAAGGTGTCTTAGATTTGGGGTACCTTCCAGGTTAATGACATGCTTGATATAACCAAAATTGAACAAGGAAAACTTGATATGGTCCATGAGTCAGCCTCATTATTAGATATAGTCAGATCAATTACCGCAGACCTGTCAGGTTACTCAGATAAAAGTAACGTTTCTATTGTTTTAGATATACCAGAAAATGTATACATACATGTCGATGTTTCCAGAGCTAGGCAGGCTTTGCAAAACTTGATTGATAATGCAATAAAATATTCTAAAAATCCCGGTCGGGTTGAAATATCTTGTCAGACAAATGGTAATTTTGTTAAGGTAATTTTAAAGGATGACGGTATTGGTATTCCTGACTCAGAGCAACCAAAAATATTTAGCCGTTTTTATCGAGCATCAAACACGGCTGATTCAAATAGTGGTGGTAGTGGTCTAGGGTTATATATTGTGCGCTCGATTGTTAGTCAGTTGGGCGGCAGTATATTTTTCGAGTCAAAAGAAGGTGTGGGAACAACTTTTAATGTCACTTTTCCAATTTATGAGATTAAATTAATTAAGTCTGAATTCTAACTTAAGGGATAAGAGTGCTACAACTTCTTGTTTAATTGCATCATAATAATAACAATATGTCACAAACAATTTTACTGTGCGAAGATGAGGAATTCGTTGCTCGCTCTTATATAAGAAAGTTCGAACTGGAGGGTTTTGTAGTGAAGCATGTTTTGAATGGTCAAGATGTGGTTTCAATAATGGAGTCAGAGCCGATAGATTTAGTCATGCTTGATTTAATGATGCCTATCAAGACCGGATTTGAAGTGTTGACTGAGATTCAAAATAGTAGTAACGAAAATATCAAAAAAATTCCCGTTATAGTTGCTTCAAATCTTGGTCAAAATTCTGACATTGAAGAAACTAAAAGACTAGGGGCGGTTGATTTCATCATAAAATCAAATCTCTCACTCAAAGAAGTAATGGGTATAATCAGAAAGCATCTGAAGCAATAAATCACCTTTTATTTCTATGGTTTATTCTAAAGAAATTAATTAATTAAAAAAGAATAATGTTGCAAGTCGCGCTTTGGTGTGACCTTTTTTAAAGATTGAATATAACTTTTGGCAGCGTGTTAATTTAAGGTTCCATATGTTTTTTAAGTGCTATGAGGTTAATATGTTGACAAATATTGTAAGTATGATATTATGTACAACATCAAATAAGGTCTGGTTTTGGATCGCAGTCGGGGTTATTGCTCAGTATTCTATGTTTGGTAATTTAATAAAATAGTTTCTATTATTGAAATGCAATCAGGAAAAATAGCCAGTGTCACAGACCGTGGTTTTGGATTCATTGCTCAAGAAGGTGGAGAAAAGGATCTTTTCTTTCACTCAAACGAGCTTAAGAACGTACAGTTCGATGAGCTCCGAGCCGGTGACGAAGTTACTTTTGAAGTAGCAAATGGTCCCAAAGGACTAAATGCCATCAATGTAAACAAGGCGTAACCAAAAAAAGAACACACTGTTTCATACAGAGTGTTTTTTTATGTTTAGTTATAAAGCTAATTCGGAGACTGGGACTTTTCTTTTTTCTGGATAAGCATACAATTAGCTCAGGATTTGAAGTTATTAAATTATAATAATCTTTGTATGCAAAACTCACTTGAACAGAAACCAGAGATAAATTCTACCGACCGAAAACCGGTAAATATGAAGTGGATTATTATTGGTGTGGTAGTAGTCCTGAGTTTATTTGTCTTTAGAACGGTATTTTCGCCTGAAAATATGGCGGAAAGGATAATTGAGCAAGCTGCTAACGGCGATTATGATGTCGATATAAATAAGGACGGCAGTGTAAAAATTGTTGGTGGGGAAGGCGAGAAAATTAACATGACCACTGGTAAAAGTGCCACTCTGCCAGACGGTTGGCCAAGCTCAGTGCCTTTGCTATCAGATGCTAAAATTGGCTATTCAGCTGTAGTTAATGAGACTGAAGGCGGTGCAAATTTTACCGTTACTTATGAAACCAGTCGAGAAATAACTGAAGTTGTGACTTTTTACAAAGAAGAACTGGTAGCTAAAGGTTGGAAGATTGAAGCTGTTGTCGCAACTGGCGATGGTTCAATGCTTAGCGCTAGTAATGATGAGGATGAAAGTGTGGTGATTAATGTCGGACCGGCAGATGGTGTCTCGACAGTAATTATTTCCACCCAAACAAAACAGTAGAAATATGGGTATATTTTCTGTTTTTTGTTTTAAAAAATGAAATTAATGGTATACTGCCCAAGACGTTTTACTCCTGAAAACACATCACGCGATGTGTTTTTCCTTTATTAGGAAAGAACTTAAAAATTAATACCAATGATACAAAAAATATTAACCTACTTATCACCAAATAACTGGCGACTTGATACTTTGTCAGGTCTCACTGTAGCCTTGGCACTGGTGCCAGAAGCAATCGCTTTTGCTTTTGTGGCGGGAGTTGATCCGATTGTTGGTCTCTATGCGGCGGCGATTGTTTGCTTTACGGCTGCACTTTTGAGTGGCCGGCCCGGTATGATATCTGGTGCTACTGGCGCTTTGGCAGTGGTGATGGTTGAGTTGGTTAATTCACATGGTGTTGAGTATTTGTTTGCAACGGTGATTCTGATGGGATTAATTCAGTTGGCGGTAGCCTTTTTTAAGCTGGGTAAATTTTCGCGCATTATTCCACACCCAGTAATGCTGGGTTTTGTGAATGGTTTGGCAATCGTGATTTTCTTTGCGCAAATTCCACAATTCCAAAGTTCGACACCGGCTGGTCACTTTGGTTGGCTGCATGGTCAGTGGTTACCGGCGGGAGAGTTGTTGGTTATGGGCAGTCTGATTGCTCTTACTATGTTGGTAATTACTTTTTTGCCACGCTTCACTCGTGTTATTCCGGCTTCATTAGCTTCGATTTCACTGGTTACATTCCTGGTTATATTTTTCGACCTAGATACTCCAACCGTGCTTGATATGCTTCAAGGTGGACACATCAGTGCCGGTTTACCCCAGTTTAATATTCCTGATGTACCATTTAGTTTTTCTACGCTAAAAATAATATTCCCGTTCGCAATTGTTTTGGCTTTCATTGGTTTGGTGGAATCTTTGATGACGATGACTTTAATTGATGAAAAAACTGATACCCGCGGAAAAAGTAATGTCGAATGTTCGGCTCAAGGAATTGCTAATGTTATAACTGGCTTTCTCGGTGGTATGGGTGGCTGTGCCATGGTCGGACAAAGTATGATTAATATGGACTCAGGCGGAAGAGGCCGTTGGCCTGGCGTAATAGCTGGCATAACTCTTTTTGGTTTTCTCTTGTTTGGCGGTTCGATAATTGAAATGATACCGTTGGCGGCGTTGGTGGGGGTTATGTTTATGGTGGTGATTGGCACGTTTGCTTGGTCTAGTTTTAGAATTCTTTCCAAGATACCGCGCGCTGACGCTTTTGTGTTGGTACTTGTTTCGATTACTACAGTGGTGACTGATTTGGCTACGGCTGTTATCTCCGGCATTGTTGTTTCAGCCTTAGTATTTAGTTGGAAAAAATCTCAAGCAGTTTCAGCTCAAACATTTCTTGATACTAACGGTGCAAAACATTATGAGCTTCAAGGACCATTATATTTTGCTTCGGTAGAAAGTTTCTCACGTATATTTTCGGTGGCGGATGATCCAGAGGAGGTGTGTATAGATTTTAGTGCCGCTCGCATAGTTGATCATTCTGGTATCGAAGCGGTTAATTCGCTAACAGACAAATACCTCCAAGCTGGTAAGAAACTTCATTTGTATCATCTCAGTCATGATAGTAGAAGATTGCTTAAAAATGCCGAAGAGATTGTTGAAGTAAATGTTAACGAGGACCCCGTCTACGAAGTGGCCGACGACTCACTTGATTCATAAAATTAATCGCACTTTAATCAAAATGAGTAATGTACGAATTCTTAAACTATTTTGTTTTGACATAAAAATTGAGCGCGGAATTATATTCACGCGCTCGTTTGGTTACTTAGTCTGATGTTGGGCTATTGATTCCGCAACATCGACCTAGATTATGTGTTCGTGACCAGGTCTTTTTTCTTACTACTTTTTGTGTTTTTTCAGCCGGTTGACTGGCTGTTTGTTGTTTTAATCGTCCGGATTCTGTCGGTGCTTCATCTGCTTGTTTCATTGTTTTCTCTCACTGTTGGGGTACATAACTAATTCCGAATTAAATCAGTAAAATGTACGACTGGAATTATATAGCTCCCAATGATAATTGCAAGTGTTTCAATAGAAGTTTTTAGTCTTTGATAGGGACTAAGTTCAGCACAGTAATTTGGTTATTTGAACCGAGGCGCATGGGTGGTCCCCAAGTTCCGGTGCCTGGAGTTACGTGTAGGTATTTTCCGTCTACTTCGTAAAGACCATTGTAGTATTTAAAAGCTGCGCGTACCAAGAGGGTAAAAGGAAAAATTTGACCGTTGTGAGTGTGACCAGATAGCATAAGACTGACTCCTTGTGCCCGTGCTTCATCCCATTCGATTGGGGTGTGGTACATCAAAATACGAGGAGTGCTAGATGCAACTGGTGGAAGGCTGTTGAGAATTTCCGTCAATGTTTTATCACGAGGGATACTTTTTCCATCGTTGAGACCAAGTATTTGAATACTGTCAATTTCAACCGCAGAATCTTCTAAGAGGTTTAAATCTAAAGCTTTTAAGGTCTCATGGACGTGATTAAGACCTTCGTAAAATTCGTGATTTCCGTTCGTGATAAAGGTTGGTGCTTGGAGTGTTTTGAGTGGTAGGAGAGTTTCGGTGTTGATTGGGGCAGAGCCGTCAAAAAGGTCACCAGTAATAAGCACAAGATCAGGATTGGTCTTGTTCGTTAGGGTGACCACTTCTTCGAGGTACTTTATTTGGTGAACAGTCCCGACGTGGATGTCAGACAAATGCACAATCCGCAGTGGTTTTTCTAGTCCGACAATCGGAATAGTGTACTCACGGGTAGTAATTGCTCGGCCATTATAAATCGCGTAGCTAGAGAGTAAGGCAGAAAATATTAAAACACCGGTAAATATAGACGTTGATTCAAAACCGGTTGCAAAGTGAATGATTTCATAAACAGCGACGCAGGAAAAAATAATAAAAATAGTGCCGAGCCAAGTGGCTGCGATGAAGTAAAAAACGTCAGCGATAGGGTTTTGAATGTTTCGAACTGTAATGGACGCTAGTAAATATGAAGCGGCTAATAATCCGAGTGTGAGTTGCCAATATGGCAGAGAAAAATTAAATACACGTGCTGTACTGGCATACACAACAAAGTGAAGTAAAAACATAATACCCCACGCAATCAATATAAATACGAGAAACATCAGCGGCATTTAGTGATTGTAGCACGGAGTAACTTTTATGTTCAGTTTTGTTATCGCCGCTACAGGGTTTATACTGTGAGCCTAATAGCAATATTTTTATATGGAAACTACAAAAACAACTACTGCGCCCACTGTTCTAATTGTGCTCGATGGCTGGGGTCATCGGGAAGATATTCTGGATAATGGTATTGCTAGTGCTGAAACACCCTTTTTTGATTATTTGAATGATACTTATGCGCACTCTTTTCTGGAAGCTAGCTCGGGCAGTGTAGGTTTACCGGACGGACAAATGGGAAATAGTGAAGTGGGACATATGACTATCGGCGCCGGGAAAATTATTAATACTGATTTGGTGCGAATTTCTAAAGCGGTAGAAAACAATGAATTTGCGACCAATCCGGCTTTTGTGCAGTTGTTTGACCATGTAAAAAAGCACGATTCGGTGCTGCATATTAACGGCTTACTATCCTCGGGCGGAATCCATAGTCACAGCAATCACTTATTTGCCTTTTTAAAGGCAGCCAAGGAAGTGGGAATTACTAAAATTGCGATTCATGCTTTTACCGACGGACGTGACACTGGTCCGCGCAGCGCTTCATCTTATTTACGTGAATTAGAAGATGTGATTGATGATGTGGGGATTGGTTTTATTGCTACTGCCTCCGGCCGACTTTATGCGATGGACAGGGATAATAATTGGGATCGTTTGGAAAAGGTTGAGAAGGCAATTTTTGAAGGGGTGTGCGATATAAAATATACTGATTGTAAGCCATCAGCGGTAATGGCTGAGCTTTATGAAGAAGGGGTAGTAGATGAAACGCTTGAACCGGTTATTTTTTTGGATGCAGAAGGTAAACATTACGCTATCAATGAACACGACGGAATTTTCTTCTTTAACTTCCGGTCTGACCGCGCGCGTATGCTCTCAAGTAAGATTGTGACTCATGCCGAACAAAAGGATTTGTGTTTCGTGACTCTAACCGAATACGATAAAAATCTGCCGTCACTGGTGGCTTTTCCACCGATTGCGATTACGACTACTCTCGGTAAGGAGATTTCTGATGCGGGCTTAACGCAAGCGCATATTGCCGAGACCGAAAAATATCCTCACGCTACGTATTTTTTAAACTGTTGTCATGAACTACCATATCCGGGTGAAGAGCATATCATGGTGCCGAGTCGAAAAGATGTGTTGACACATGATTTAGCTCCGAAAATGATGGCTAAAGAGATTGCCGACAAGGCGATTGAATGTGTCGAAAAGGGGACTGATTTCATTTTTATTAACTTTGCTAACGCTGACATGGTTGGTCATACTGGTAATAAACCAGCGATTAAAATAGCGGTGGAAGAGGTTGATATGCAATTGAAGCGAGTGGTTGAAGCGGTGACCAAAAAAGGCGGAGTAGTATTTATTACAGCCGACCACGGTAACGCTGAACTAAATGTTGATAAGGAAACTGGCGAAAAACATACGGCCCACACTACTAATCACGTTCCCGCGATTGTTACCACAGTTGGTAAGTTGCAAGATGGCACACTGGCAGATATTGCCCCGACTATTCTGCATATTATGGGTCTACCGCAGCCAACAGAAATGACCGGTAAGAATTTGTTAATAGAGTAATATTGCGTTCAAGATATGACTATTCCAGTAACAAATAATCATCAGTTTTTGCCTTTTAAATTACCAATAAAACCAGAAACTTTTACTACGTTACTAAAAACCGAATCAACCTTTATGTCCGATACTCAAACTGAAGTGCTGATTCGGGAGGGTTGGGAAAAGGTCACCCGGCGCATGTCAGAGCGAAACTGGCCTTATTTTGACGGTCCCTTGGTACGGGTGGAGCGAGTTGAGGATGACGAGTCGGGGATTATCGTAGTTGTGGCGACAGGAGCGACTTATCGACAAGTGATTGGTCTTCGAGCGCATGCTTCAGAAACATATGTACAGCTTTCAAAATCACAACTGCCTAATGCCTTAAGTGTGATTGCACTGATTAAAACATCTGACAATCAATTGGTGCTAAATCAAAGAGCCTCTGGCGATTGGGAGGTGTCACATGAATTGATTGGCGGTTTTGTTCGGGTCGGCACAACCGATCTAGTGACCAGTATTAATTCATTTATGGCCAAAGATTTATCTATAAATGACACTGATATTGCTCAGCATAATCTACACAGTATTGGTCATTATCCGGCCATTTTAGAAACGATGGTTGTGTTTGATATTGCTCTCAACATTACCTTGGCTGAACTCCTGCTTCGGGGTAATAACGCTGAAACTGTTCAAGCTATAAATATTGAAAATGAGGCAGAAGACTGTGTGCAGAAGGCTGTTTCTGGTTTGGTAATGCATCCACCGTCACTAACGATTCTGGCCTACCGATATAGTAAATAGGTTTCAGTCGCGATTATGATGGACTTCATGTTATACTTTCCGACGTTATTACTCATATTGATTTGATACATAAATACTCATGGCAAAAATACAAAAAGTTCTAGGACAAGAAATTCTCGATTCACGTGGTAACCCAACCGTCTCAGTCACAGTGACATTAGATGGTGGGGTGGTAGCAACCGCAATGGTGCCATCTGGCGCTTCAACTGGAGCTCATGAAGCAGTCGAACTCCGCGATGGTGATGTGACACGATATCTTGGAAAAGGGGTACTACTAGCAGTAGAAAATGTGAATACTATCTTGGCTAAAGCGGTTATTGGCATGGACTCAGGGGACCAAAAAGCGCTTGATGAGGCCATGATTGCCCTTGATGGTACAGAAAACAAAGGTCGTTTAGGCGCTAATGCACTGCTCGGTATCTCTTTGGCGGTCGCTCGCGCGCATGCTATAGAGACTAGAGTGCCACTGTATAGACATATAAATACTCTCCTTGCGACCGAGCAATCTATCGCTCTGCCTACCCCGATGTTTAATGTCTTAAATGGCGGTATGCATAGCGACTCAGGTATTTCAGTTCAAGAATTTATGTTGGTGCCCAACGGTATTCCTGTTTATAAAGAACAACTTCGGGCTGGAGCAGAAATATTCCACACGCTGAAGAAACTGCTTGATAAAGAAGGTTTTGTCACTAGTGTTGGCGATGAAGGAGGATTTGCACCCCGACTCACAAGTCATGAACAAGTATTTGAATTTATCACCAAGGCAATTGCAGCGGCCGGTTATGAACTTGGAACACAAGTTTCGATTGCACTCGATACCGCTTCTAGTGAATTTTATGATGCTGACAGTGACAAATATCAACTTAGACCAGAAGGTGAGGATTTGACTCGCGATGAACTGATTGTGCGCTACCAAGAATGGATTGAAAAGTACCACTTGGTGTCAATTGAAGATGGTCTTGATCAGGATGATTGGAGTGGTTGGACAGCTATGAAACTAGCTCTGGAATCTGTCAAAAGCTTCACTTTTGCTTCACACCCAACTAAACTTGAAAGTAAGTTTATGTTAGTCGGAGACGATTTGTTGGTGACTAATCCTAAGCGAATGCAGCGAGCGATTGACGAAAAATCTTGCAATGCTGTATTGATTAAAGTAAATCAAATCGGAACTTTGACCGAAACTCTTGAGTGTATTCGACTAGCTCAAGCCAATGATATTCGCGTAGTTGTCTCGCACCGTTCGGGCGAAACTACCGACGACTTTATTGCGGATTTGGCCGTTGGAACTGGAGCAGAATGCATTAAAACTGGCTCACTTTCACGCGGAGAACGATTGGCTAAATACAACCGTTTGTTAGCGATTGAAGCTGAAATTGTTTAATTTGATCTAAACTGACTTGAAAATGCGCAAAAGATTCTCCTTTGCGCATTTTTTGTCACTTACTAAAACAGTAAGTCTCAATTTTATGAAATGTCCAGAATGGCTCCTTGATTCGATGCGTAGTATAATAGAGAAGGTTATCAAATAAAAAACAACGCAAATCATGCTAACGCTATACTACAAACCATCTTGTCCATTTTGTCAGCGAGTTTTAGGTATTGCTCAAAACCTAAAAATCTCCTTGGATTTGAAGGACGTATCTGAGGATGAGGCTGCTCTTGCAGACTTGTTGGAAAAGGGTGGCAAGCAACAGGTGCCGTTCTTGGTTGATACAGAAAAAGCTGTTTCAATGTATGAATCTAATGACATTATTGAATATATGCGAGAACATTATTCCTTTAGTGCTCAAGAGTCGAACGTTGTTGCTAAGCCAAGGGTTCATGTTGGTGGATCAGTATGTGAGTCGTGCGAAGGTTAATCGTTAAACTATTTTTCTTATGACATTTCCAATCATCAACTACAAATTTAATGATCTAAAAGAAGCACAAGCCCTAACTGAAGTGTTGGAGCTTAAGCTTTCATCTCTCGAAAAATACCTCCATGAAGATGAAGCTGTCATTTGTGACGTTGAATTCGATAAAGTAGCTCAACAACAAAGTGGTCAGATACATAAAATCGGAATTAATTTAGTCGTTGAAGGTACTTTATTTAGAGCGGAAGCCACCGAAGAAAGTTTTGAAAAGGCCATTGATAAGGTTCGAGAAGAACTTGATAAAGAGCTGAGGCGGGCTAAAGATAAGGTGGAAACATTAAGAAAACAAGAAGGTCTAGAAGCTAAAGAACAGATGTTGCGAGTTGAATAATTTAAACTCTGTTAGTTAGTCGTATTGAAGCCGAACTTTAGTTAGTTCGGCTTCTTTAAATATCCAATCCAGTACTGACGTTTGAAAATACGACCGTTTACATGGGCGTAGCCGCTCTTTTTTTCGAGTTTTAGGATTTCAAAAAATGGGGCATAGTAGTTGGTAAGCTCTGTCTTAGTGAGAACTCTTTCTGTAATTCCAACATCTGGCAGGCGATAGGTCCCTGGTTCTTTTCCCGGATGAGTTTTTAGTAAAGTCTCGGCATGTTTGTCGCCATCTAGCGCCAAAAGTCTGACAAAAAAGTAGCCGCCTGGTGAGAGGGTGCGAAAAACTTCTTTAAGGTAAAGAGCGCGTTCTGGTTCGGTGAGTGAGTTAGAGGACATAATGTCTAACACAAGATCAAACGAATTATCTTTAAAGAGTAACTTGTCGCCAAAATTTTTCTCGATAAATAATACCTCGACACCCATTTCCTCTGCTCGTTCGCGGGCGATGTTGATAGCGGTTTTTGATATCTCTAAGCCAATTGCCTTGGCGCCGCGTTCTGCTAGAAAGATACTGTTTTTTCCGGTTCCAGAACCAAGATCAAGGACGCGAAGGTTGTCTGTTTCAACGCCGCCAACTTTTTTTAGATATTTATAAAAACGTTTAAAATCATTTTGTGGTTCAGACGAACCTGTAACTAAAAGATTCTTGTTGTACTCTTGGTCCCATTCACTATTTTGAGACATAATTTTTTAAAAAATCGGGATAGGATATTTCCTTTTTTCCTTCCGGAATAACTTTGAGGATTTGCAGTGTGCCACCGTTAGACATTTCAGCTTCGGTGATTTTGATGCGTTTTCCAGCGTAAATAAAGAAAGTGTCACCGATGCCGGCGAAGGCATTGATGGTGTGCCAAGCTTTGCGAGCCGGCATACCAGCCGGAAGGTGGAGTGGGTCAATTGTTAGTTCACTATCAGCTTTGCTTAGCTTTGAACAATATGAAGCGTGCTCGTGCTCTTGTTCTTGGGGAATAATCGCATCCTCAAGCCAAGCTGGTATTACATCAACTAATAAATCACCGCCAAGTTTGGCTAAGATAATGTCTAGTTTGGGGCCAGAGATGGGCCAATTGTTACTATTGATTTGGAGTTGTTCTTGTTCAAGAATTGGTCCATGGTCCATTTCTTTATCCATTTGCATAATTGTAACGCCGATATCTTCTGGGATGTTCAGTAAAATGGCCGTCCGAATCGGGCTAGCACCACGCAGTTTTGGTAACATTGAAGGATGAACATTAATGATCCCTTTTTTTGGCAGTGCAATTAACCATTCGGGTAAAATGAAGTTATACGCCACGACCACAAACAAATCCCACTCAGTAGCGGCTAATTTGAGCTGAGCTGAATCGTCTTTGTAAGTAGTCGGTTGAAACACTTCAATGCCTTCAGCGATTGCCCAGTCTTTAGCTGGAGGTGAGGTAAGAGCATGCTCGCGTCCGCTCGGGCGATCGGGATTACAGATAATCAGCGTGGGCACTAGTCCAGCTTTCTTAAGTTTATTGAGAATTGGTACAGCGAGTGGCTCACCACCAAAAAATGCAAAAATAGGTTTATTCATAATAATATTTAACCAATCGGTTTGCCATCGTCTTTTTTATGCCAGGTTTTGATTGCACGGTCGGTAAATAAAATACCATCGAGGTGGTCGGTTTCGTGTTGCATAATCTGGGCAAGTAAGCCACCAGCGCCACGGGCAAAAGGTTTTCCATTTTCATTAAAAGCGTGCATCGTGACATTTTTGTGTCGTATCACCAAGCCGTATGTGTCAGGTATGGAGAGACAACCTTCCCCTACTTCATGAGTTTTTTTTGACAATCTTGTAAAGTGGGGGTTAACAGCAATAATGGTTGGCAAAGAATCTTCTCGATCACTTTGGTCTTCAATTAAGAATACGCGCTTGGAAACGCCGATTTGAGGTGCAGCGATAGCGACAGCAGAATAACCGTCAACATCGTATTTTTTGATAGCTTGGCGTAAGCCTTTGACTATCTTTGCGACAGTGCCATCAGAAAATTCCTCGGCTGTAATTTCTTCAGCGATAGTGTGGAGGGCAGGGTGATTTTCTGGTACGAGTTTGGACATGCATTTACTATATCGTAAATAGGGAAAAAGGGAAGGGTTGGGTGTGGTGGCAGCAAAGCTGCCACCCCACCCAACCTTAATTAATCACACAATCCGCTCAGGATTAATCTCAGTTTTTACGTACCGGGGAAGAGTGCGGAGTTTGTTGAGAATTATTTCGTAAGTACTTTTGTCTTCGACTGGGATACGGATTAGCCCGTGCCGTTGGGTCTTGTCTCGGGTGGAGTTGGGATTGTTATAAAATTGCACATCGTGTCCATGGAGAATTGTCTCTACTGGTTTTTCTAATTCAAAAACGGACTCGTGAGTACCAATCCAAGTGAGTAGAATAAAAATGCTGTAGGGTGGATATTTCAACATTTCACGCAGGGCAATTTCATCATCGTAAAATCGTTCAATTGCACCTCTGGTGGCGTGAATGAGCAGACTATCTACTTCGGTTCGAGTTTGCAGAATTACTTCCTTAGAAGTGCATTCTCGGAGTCTGAACAGCAATCTGAAGAGTGATTCGTCGGCCCGCCAGGTTGGAATAGCACGAGTGGCATCGAGCGAAATGACAGCACTCACATCAACGCCCTGACTAAGAAAAGGTAAGGCGGTTTGGGTTCCGATTAATACACCAGACCGTTTTTTAAAAAACTCATCGGCAAGTTTGCTGGCTTGTTTGGCTGTGGGCGCTGTGGTGCTGTCGATGACGGTAATGTCGCAGTCAGGCATGCGTTTTTGCCATTCGTCATAAATATACTGAATGCCTATTCCGCGTTCCCGCAGTCGCCAGGAGCCACAATTAGTACAAACGTCGGCCGCCTTAATTCTCCGACCAGAAGTACTTGATATAAACCAGCGTTGCTCCTCGCCATTCTTTTGGGTGCGAACTAAGGAGTAAGGGGTGTTGGAATCCGGGCAGCGGAAAATATAGCCGCAATCGATACAAGCTACCACTGGTGCTAAACCGCGCCGCGCAGCATAAAAAAAGACGTGACCACGGGCTTCTAGTGCTCGCTCTACACTCACTACTAGTTCTTGTGAAAAAAGCTGAAAGGGAACTTCCGGATTCGGTTTATCCTTTTGGGTAATGATATTAAGTGGAGCACTGAATGCAATTCGCTTCGCTTCTTCACCGTAGGTTAAGTAGTGTTCTTGACGACGCTCCACTTCGTCTTCGGTGCGTGGGACAGTGTCGCCGAGAAGAATTGAACGACCAGATGCTCGAGCTAGAGCGATTAAGGCATCACGATGATCAAGGTATGGTCGGCGGCGAGTGACATAGTGTCCGCTAGCAGATTGCTCGATTATGATAGCTAACAAGTCATGACGTTCCAAGTAAGCATGAGACGGAGTGGTAATGATTAATTTTGAATTTGTGTCGTCAACGATTTTTTTGTAGGAACTTTCACGTTGGCGCTTGGTTTGGTGTGGAGAAAAAACTATCACCCGGTCTTCTATTCCTTGGCTTAATTTTGCTACCGCATAAGAAATCTCGGTGGCGGTAGGGACGACTATCATGATTGAGCCATGATGGGCGAAGGTGCTACGGATAAAGCTTTGGTAGGCCAAGTAACGCTCATCAAGCCGCGCGGTTAGAATTTGAGGAATAGTTTCTTCTTCTTGTTTTACTACGGTTGTGCGCGGGTAAGGTTGTGAGCCATTGCGAATATCGGGCGGAAGTAGATTGAACAATAAAACTCCAACGGAAGTCGGATAACGTTTGGTTAAAGCTTCGGCTGTATTGCGAATGGTTTCAGGAAGAACTATTGGGTCAGGTTGGCTGGGTAGTTTGCGTAGTGAAAAAGTAGCGGCTTTGAGAGCCGTTTTAGTAGTGCTGACAGATTTTGCACCAGTCACGATACCAGACTGGCTTTTGCCTCGAATCGGAATAGTAAGAAAACTGCCAATCGGATAATCGATACTAGAAAAATAAGACAAAGATTCAAGTTGGGTGCCGCGAATCAGGGGGGTGACTTGAATAACAAACATATTAAGCTCATATTATAGCAAACCTGTCGATTCTTCCGTATTGCCAAGTGGACACTTCAGTGGCTGGTCGTAGAAAGTTTTGTTGCAATACAAAAAATGGGTGGGTGACCTGCGGTCACCCACCCATTTTTAAAAGTCTTAAAAATTAAAACTCGTCCAAATAAGAAATTTCTGCTCCTAAACTGGACAATCGCTCCACTAACTTTTCATAGCCACGGTTGATACTGTAGATGTTGCGCAGAACTGATTGTCCTTCTGCTCCCAACATACCAATCAGAAGAATAGTCGCTGGACGAAGCGCTGGTGGGCAAATCATTTCATTAGCGCGGAGTTTGGTCGGACCGGTGATAAAGATTCGGTGCGGGTCTGCCAAGACAGTCTCGGCGCCAAGTTTATCTAGTTCAGTAAAGTAAATGGCGCGCTTTTCATAGACCCAGTCGTGAATTAAAGTTTGACCTTCAGCTTGAGTAGCAATAACCGCAAAGAATGGAAGGTTGTCGATATTTAGTCCAGGATAAACCGACGGATGGATTTTTTCGTGCAGAGCCTTAAGTTTGGAAGGTTTCGTGGTGATATCGACTAATTTTGTGGCACCGTTGTGGCTCAAATATGGCTTAGTCTTTTTATAGATAAAGCCCATTTTCTCCAGCTTGAGTAATTCAATTTCAAGAAATTCAATCGGACAGCGGGTGATAGTGATACTAGAATTGGTTACAATTGCGGCAGCAAGGAAGAACATACTGTCGGTCGGGTCTTCCGACAAAGTGTATTCAACATTTTGGTTGATATCAGATACACCAGTGACTGTGAGGGTGGTAGTTCCAATTCCATCAATTTTGACGCCAAAAAGTTTTAGAAAGTTACAGACTTCCTGCACCATGTAGTTGGCAGAAGCATATTTAATAACCGTTGTGTCGGTTCGACCAGCGGCCGCAAACAAAGCATTCTCGGTTACGGTGTCACCAGATTCGTAAAGAATAATTTCTTCTGGTTGTTTGGCGACTGTTTTAACAACAAAGGCGTCACTGGTCGCTTCAATATTTACACCAAAATGTTCCAGTGCAAAAAAGTGTGGCTTAACTGTCCGACTGCCGAGTTTACAGCCACCAGATTGGGGCAGTGAAAATGAATTAAGGCGGTGAATTAACGGTCCGATAAACATGACAATGCTGCGTGTGCGTTCAGCGGCGGTCTTGTTAATTTTATCAAGCTCAAATTTTTTCGGGGGAGTAATTACGATAGTGGTGTCTTGCCAGTCAACTTTTACACCAATACTTTCCAGTACCTCTATAATCCGATGCACTTCTTCAATCCGAGGCATGTGGTGCAGGGTAGTTGTGCCTTGATTGAGTAGGGAAGCACAGAGTAAACCGACTGCTCCGTTTTTTGAGGTATTGGTCTCGATAGTGCCAGACAGCTTTCTTCCTCCATCAATTTTGATATTAACGGTCCCGGGGGAGAGGGTGATGAGGTTTTTGCCTAGAGCCTGACTAATCCGCTTGAGCATGTCAGCACTCACGTTTTGCTTGCCGCCTTCGATACGGGCAATCGCGCTCTGAGTGGTTTTAAGTTTTTTGGCGAGCTCGGCTTGAGTCATTCCCAAGGTCTCGCGCACGTCTGTAATACGGTTTCCAATGTGTTGCATAGATGTGCAGTATAGCATATATGCTATATGGGTTGGCTAGAGTCTAACTGGGGAAAAGAAAAGGACCCGTTAAGCAAAAGCTAAACGGGTCCTTGTTTTAAACTAACTTAATTTTAAGACTTTAACCCCTCACGGTTGTGTCTTTTTGTGGCTGCAAAGGCGATCAGACCAAGGCCTAATAATATTAATGACATCGGTTCAGGCACTGATGTCACTTTTAAGTTATCAATACCTAAGACGCTGTCAAAACTGTAATCAAGAACGTTTGCTGATTTGAAAACCGCTTGTACATTGCCGCTTAAAATTGAGACATAGCTCAAAGTGTTCCAGCCGGTCAAGCCGTAGTTACCGACGTTTGACACTTGCGAAAGCAGCATATCGCCAGTCATTAAGCTGAAGGCAACGCTTGCAGAGTCATTGAACGGAAGATAATCCTTGGCATCAAAAAACCAGTCGAAACTGATGATGTCACCGACGTTAACACTGAAAATACTTGAAGTTAATTGAGTGGTAAACTCTCCGGCACCTAAGATGGCAAAACTGTTTCCATCTGTCGCTGTCATGACCTGTGTTCCAGATCCAGTGGTGGCTGTATAAGACGACACAACGGCCGTGTTCGGAGCATTATTGGTTGTCCAACCAGTTAGGCCAGACTCGAAACTACCATTAGTAACCGGAATTGCTTGCGCAGTCGTAGTTACAAATAAAGCAGATAAACACAGTAAAGCGATTATTTTTTTCATTACAGACTCCAGGTCTTAGTAAAAATTAAGTTAATTTTAAAAGTACAAAAATTTACATCTATATTTGAATAGTGAAGATACACCTCCGAAATAGTAAAAACTTTCGCTACTGTAAACCATTTATTAGTTATTGTCAATAGCTAGTTGTTTAATCGTAGAAACACGGTACTATTGTCGTACTTATATGTTTAGCGGATTTACTCCCAAAGTGGGCATTGATTTAGGCACCACCAATATTTTGGTGTATGTACCGGGTCAAGGAATTGTTCTTAATGAGCCATCAGTGGTGGCGGTGTCAGATGATAATAAAGTTTTGGCGGTTGGTTCCGAAGCCAAACTCATGATTGGCCGTACGCCCGAAAGTATCCGCGCTTATCGCCCAATGAAAGACGGAGTGATTGCTGACTACCGCGTGACTGAGGCGATGTTGCGATACTTCTTACGGAAGTCGATGAGTCGGTATCACTTATTTCGACCCGACGTCATGATATCTGTTCCAGCCGGTGTAACTTCAACCGAACGTCGAGCAGTAGTTGAAGCTGCAATGAAAGCCGGTGCTAAAAATGCCTTCGTTGTGAAGGAACCGATTTTGGCTGCAATTGGCGCCGGCGTCCCGATTTATGAACCTCAAGGTCACATGATTGTGGATATTGGTGGTGGTACCATCGACGTGGCGGTGATTTCACTCGGCGGAATTGTGGCAGCTAACTCTGTTAAGTGTGCCGGTAATCGTATTGATGCGGCAATTATTGATTATGTAAAAAAGAGTCGCAACTTGGCGATTGGAGAGAAGACGGCGGAAGATATCAAGATTACTATTGGCTCAGCCTTACCTCTCGAAGAAGAAATGGTGATGGAGATTAAAGGTCGTGATATGCTCTCTGGTCTTCCTCGTACAACAGAAATTAGAAGTAATGAAGTGGTACGAGCGATTGGTAAGGAGTTGCGCGAAATGGTGCGTGCCATTAAGGAAGTTTTTCAAAATACACCACCCGAGCTTGCGGCAGATATTATCGATAGTGGAATTATCATGACCGGCGGTACTTCACAATTAAGAAATTTCCCCGAACTCATTCGCCGGCGGACGGGTGTAAAAGCGTCAGTGGCAGACCAGGCCCTATTTTGTGTAGTCAAAGGCACTGGTATCGCGCTTGAACATCTAGATGTGTACAAGCGAGCAATCATGGCTAAGAAATAGTGGGGGATTAAGGTCCTTTTTCTTTAGCAAAGTGCGCTACTATTAAACGATGGAAGGAATACCCCAGAAATTTTCGACTCCCGAAGAAGAGATTGCGTTTTTACGTGCACAAATCGCTGAAGGTGAGCGCAATTTAATGTCACGTTCGCCCGAAATTGATAATGCTGACATTCATACTGTGGGAAAGGAACAAATAAAAGAGTATGTGAGTTTTACACCTAAAATGGTGCTTGATCCAGCGTATGAATTGTCTGGCGAAGCACTAGCACAATCAGTTGAGTTGGTAGCTACGGCCCATAATCCGGTGGAAGAAATTATGCAGGTGGCTTTGGAGAAGGGGATTCGAAATGCTTTGTCAGTGTTGGATACCGTCACTAATGCTTATGTGATTGATGAGGTGCACCGAAAACTAATTGAGCACATTAAGAGCGGGGTTGAGCTCGCTGACATGAAAGAAGGAGTGCCGCCGTGGCATGTTTTGCATATGACTCTATTTGAAGTGACAATGCCAGCCCAGAAAACTTCTGACGGTCGCGAATTACAACTCAGCGAATTGGTGGGAACAATGGAGCAGTTGTTTACTGGTTTGCGCACCATTGGTTCTTCTCAGTCCGAAAATCATGTGGTGATGGAAATAGCGGTTGCTAACAATAGTGATGATATCATTTTCTATGTTGCCGTCCCAAATACTTTTAAAACTTTATTTGAAAAACAAACTCTCTCACTTTTTCCACAAGCCGTCCTGACAGAACAAGTTCACGATTATAATATTTACGTCGATAATGGCCACACTCTCGTGGCTGATATAACACTGAAGAAGCATCCGATTTATCCGCTCAAGACTCATGATGCTTTTTCTTCTGACCCTATAGCTGTGGTTTTAAACGCCTTTTCTAAGATTGAACGCGAGGGCGGTGGAGCGGCCATTCAATACGTAATGCGCTACCCAAGCAAAAATTACCGTAAGCAATTTGACGGTATTGTGAAAGCTGTAGAAAAAGGTACTAAACCCAGCGAAGCGATTTCGCGCAGTACAATTACTGGCGAATTATTCGCGTCGGTAGGTGATTTGTTTGCAGCTAAAAAGAAAATTGATGCTCCTGAAATTCCTAAGGAAATTGATACTCAAGCTTTAGAAGTGTTTAAGAAAAAACTTACTTCAGACGTAATTGAAGTGAATATTCGGGTGGTAGTATCTGCTGCAACACGGGTACGGGCCGAACAAATCTTGTCCGAAGTAGAATCAACTTTTAATCAATTTGATACTTCAAACAGTAACCAAATCGTCTTTAAGTTACAGACTGGTTCACATTTACAACATGCCGAAAAAGCCTTCTCCTTTAGACAATTGTCGGAGAAAACCGTTTTGCCTTTATCGATTACCGAATTAGCTACGTTGTTACATTTTCCCAGCAATGGCATTACTTCAACGCCGCAGCTTAAACAGTCTCATGCTCGTACTGCACCAGCTCCGACTGATATGCCGACAGAAGGGACAATTCTTGGTATCAATAAACACCAAGGAGTTGAGAAACCAATTTTTGTTACCGAAAAAGACCGTATGCGTCATTTCTATGTGATTGGTCAAACGGGAACAGGAAAGTCTGTCTTTCTTAAAAACCTGATTATTCAAGATATTCAAAACGGTGATGGTGTTTGTATGATTGACCCGCACGGAACTGATATTCAGGACGTGTTGGGCGCTATTCCACCAGAACGTCAAAAAGATGTTATTTACTTTGATCCGTCGCAAATGGATAGAGTAATCGGGCTAAACATGCTCGAATATGATTATACTAAGCCAGAGCAAAAAACTTTCGTCGTTAATGAACTCCTGTCTATTTTTCAGAAGCTTTATGGTGCCAATCCGGAATCAATGGGTCCAATGTTTGAACAATATTTCCGCAACGCCACGATGTTGGTGATGGATGATCCAAGTACGGGTAATACTTTGATGGATATCGGTCATGTTATGGCTGATGCTAAATTCCGCCAGTTGAAATTAGAGCGGGCAAAAAATCCAGTCGTCGTACAATTTTGGCGTGAAATTGCGATGAAAGCCGGCGGAGAATCATCGCTTGAAAACGTCGTGCCATATATTGTTTCCAAAATCGACCCGCTTACCGCCAACGACTACATCCGTCCGATTATCGGCCAGCAAAAAAGTGCCTTTAATTTCCGTCAGATTATGGATGAACGAAAGATTCTGTTAGTGAATCTCTCTAAGGGTCGACTAGGTGAAATAAATGCCAACTTACTCGGCATGATTTTCGTAGGTAAGATTTTGATGGCGGCTTTGTCACGAGTGGACGACCCTACTATGAGTTTTCCGCCATTTTATTTACATATCGATGAATTTCAAAATGTTTCGACTAATTCTATTTCTTCAATCTTGTCCGAAGCTCGTAAGTACAAACTTGGTCTTTCTGTGGCGCACCAGTTTATTGCTCAATTAGACCAAGGGATAAAAGACGCTGTGTTTGGAAACGTCGGTTCAATCGCTGCTTTTCGAGTTGGTAACGAAGATGCTAAATTCTTAGAGCAACAATTTGCCCCAGTATTTTCTTCACACGACCTAATGAATATTCCGAATTACAATGCCTACATGCGCGTGTTGGCGAACGGTACTCCGACCATGCCGTTTAGTGTTGAAACTTTACCACCAACCGAGACCGACCATAGTCACGTCGCAGACATGATTCAACAGAGTTATTTCCGCTACGGAAAGCCGCGCGAAGAAATTGAAGAAGAAATCAGAATGCGCTACCAAAAGCCCGCTCCACCAGTACCGCCAATGCCACGTATGGGGTAGAATGTAATTGATATATGGCATTTGTAAGTATTCAACTCGACCCTCAAAATACTGAGGATACAGCAGAGGAAATTTTAACCTCTGACATATTCGACTTGTCTACTGTTGAGCGACTGGAGTTAGATTTGTCTAATCCGGAAGACTGGGATATTTTTCTGGAAAGTGCCGAAGATTTATA
>JBEDID010000006.1:0-30552 GCA_041173745.1 Candidatus Parcubacteria bacterium
GTGATGATCCAAACATTGATTTGATTACCCAAAAGAATGCCTTCAAACGCAGTGACAGTGGCTATGACTCAATCCAAATGTATTTGCGTGAGATTGGTCAATATCCATTACTAAATGCACATGAAGAGCGTGTGTTGGCTAAGCGGATTGTTGACGGTGACGATGAAGCTCGTAACTTGCTAGCGCGCGCCAACTTACGTTTAGTAGTTTCGATTGCTAAGAAGTACGTTGGTCGGTCTCCAGACCTGACCTTGCTCGACTTGATTCAGGAAGGTAACCTCGGTCTCTTTAAAGCGGTAGATAAATTCGACTTCACTAAAGGCTTTAAGTTTTCTACTTATGCCACATGGTGGATTCGCCAAGCTATCACTCGAGCGCTGGCCGACCAATCTCGTACTATCCGAATTCCGGTGCACATGGTGGAGACAATGGCTAAGTACAAACAAGTGTCTCGCCGTTTGGCTCAAGACCTGGGACGTGACCCGATGCCCGAAGAAATTGCTACAGAAATGGGAGTGGAAGTGGAAAAGATTTATCAAATCGAAAAGATTAGTCAAGATACTATTTCTCTTGAACTTCCAGTTGGTGACGATGACGACCGTTCACGCCTCTCAGACTTTATTTCTGACGACAAAATTGTCTCACCAGATCAAGAAGTTTCGCACAGCATTTTAACTGACCAGATTACCGAAATTCTCGATACTCTGTCTGACAAAGAACGCAAGATTCTGGAAATGCGACACGGACTACTCGATGGAACTTATCACACCCTAGAAGAAGTTGGTAAAGAATTCGGAGTAACTCGAGAACGTATTCGCCAGATTGAAGCTAAGGCTTTGGAAAAGATTCGACAACACGAAAAGGCGCGCCGACTCAAATCATACTAATCTACACTTATGCAAAAAAAGCCTGCCGTTTCGGCAGGCTTTTTGTTACTATATGACAATGAAAATAAAAGTAGCGACTTATCTCGGATTATTATTTTACTTGTCAATCGTGGCCAGTATTTCGGTGGTGTCAGATTTCGACTTGTGGGTGACGATAATATTGTTTTTCGGCCTACCGAGTATTTGGTTGTTGTGGCTGCTCCGTCCGCCAGTGTCTTTATTTTTACCAGTCGCCATCTCCGCCTTGGCTACAACTCTGTTATTTGAATCAATCGCCTATAGTAGCGGTTTGTGGTATGAGCTATCAGATTTTCAAGTACGTATGTTTGGTGTATTTCCGTTGGAAATATTCTTCTGGAATTTTGCCACACAATTGTTGATTATTGCTGTTCATGAATATTTTTCTGATGACAGGCTGATAAATGAAGTGAGAATCAATTGGAAAAATATCTGGTTACTTGGGTTTTTAGTTTTGTTGGCAGTAATTGGCGTTCTGTTTGTCACGACCATGAGTCGAGTCGTGTTACCTTTTGCAGCTTGGTGGCTATTAGCCGGTGCAGTGGTTTCACTTGGAGGAGCGATGATTTTTTCGCACACTTCCTCTCGAGCAGTAATTAAAAAAGCCGGTCTAACGACCTTGCTGATGCTACCGATATTATTAATCCACGAGCTGGTATCGCTTTTCAGTTTTCATTGGGTGTTTGCTAATCCGGCACAATATTTAGCCAGTATAAACATCGCAGGAGAACTTTATCCGGTTGAACGCTTTTTGTTCATACTCTTAATTCCACTATGGATAATAGTGGTGTATGAGAGTTATCTTGATGACAGCGCTTAATCAGTCTTGGTTTCAACCGCCTTCATAAAGTTGTTGAGAATTTGCTTTAGTCCTTGGCGAGAAATGATTCCAATCGGGTGTTGATCGTCATCAACGACCGGAATTCGAGCACGAACATTAGTAATGGCCGAGGCAATAATTGAAGTAAGGTTGTCTTTTAGGGTCAAAGCTGTAAAGTCCTTTGACATAAACTCAGCCACCGGTAAATCTTTTACAACCTCGATTGATGCAATAAACGCCTCGTCGTCAATAAAATGAGCTGTTACCTCAACACCACTAAGAGTGTCAGGTATAACTGCTTCAAGTAGGTCTGTTACCGTTACTTCGCCAACTAAAACTCGATGTTTATTTACTACTAAAAGGGTATTGGTCTGTTGAGTCATCATGGCTGTAAGTGCTGAAGCAAAAGTATCAGTTTCAGAGATGATAACCGCTGGTTTTACTATATCTTTGACTTGCATATACAAATATCATACACCTAAGTTTGGGTGATGTATATGAATTCGAGACAAAATTAAAGGGTTACCATACTTGCAGTATGTTAACCCTTTAATGTATTGCTATTTCTAACTATCTCCTCGCAATTCGTCCTTAAGGATGATGTAGAGTTTTTGGGTGATTAGCTCGTTGTGGAAGATTTCTTTTAACATTGTTTCTTCGATAGTGTGAACACTGTGCTCGGCCAAAGATTCAGCTAATTGGCGACTGGCTACTTCATTTTGTTTCCGTTTGTCAAAAAGTTTTTGTTCAGAATTATTTTTGAAAGTGCTGTAGAGATTTGTAACATAAGTAACAGCTTGAGGGGTGAAAATAATTGATGATGTATGTTTGAGTAGACCAATCTCCTTCAAAACTTTGCGGGAAATAATTGCTTGAGCACGGTAATACATGTATTTTTCTTCAAATGATTGCTGTCCTTTAGTTTTTCCAAATACTGAATGTAGGGAGCTGAAGAAACGGTCAAAAATATCTCGACCGTCAGCATGAATCGTTAAATCTGGAGACAAATTGCCTTCTTCTATAGCTTCAAGCTGAAGACGAAGTTTACCTTCAATTCGGCGGAAGACAGACTCGGTTATTTCTTTATGCTCATATAAGTCCTTAAGATGTCGCTTTTCGATACCAATGGCGTAGATACGAAGAACACGTAGCGCGAGTTTATTACGGTTTTCATCGGATAGAGCATTGACTTGACTACAAGCATGATGAAAAGCGGCGTCGTGTTCAGCTGAAAGAGTCTGAGCAATCGTTGAATCAATGTAGCCTCTTTCTTTATATTTAGTAAGCTGTTCGGTTACCTTGTGGTGCATTAGCGCACGAGCCTCTTGATACTCCACTTCCTCAATTGAAGTTAGGTCGTCTAAATGGAATTTTCGTACTAGCGGCCGGATGGTGGTAGCTTTGATGAAAAGAGTGGCGGCAATACAGCCGATGGTAATGGCTAAAATAAAATCCTTAGGTGATACATCAAGTGACCAGTTTGGAATACTGAGAGTATCAGGAATTAAAAACACCATCGTTACTGCGAGCGCTCCTCGTAAAGAACCCCAGGCCATTAGGTGCTGCCAAGCAGCTGGTATTTTTATAGATGTATCCTGAAACAAATTATAAATTGTTATAACTGGATAAATCGATAGTGCTCTAGCAAAGGCTACGACAAAAACAGTGATAATAATTGAGATTACAACTATTGGATTAAGAAATGCATCGTTGACCATCAAGACTCCAATCAAGATAAAAATTAGTGAGTTGGCCATAAAAGCAAATTGCTCCCAGAGATGACTAACAAATGATTCTCCGTGTTTACTGAGCTTAGCTCGTCCGTAGTTGCCCATTACTAAGGAGGCAACAGTCGTACTGATGATTGGTGATATATGTACAGAAAAAGTACCAAAAAATTCAAGGTTAGAAATAATCTCAGCTAGGATAAAAGTTATATGAGCTAAGACAATAGTAAGAGTAATACTAGCCACTTCACTTTCTCTAGCAGCACCGACTAGGGAGGTGAAGATTCCACCAATAATAAGTCCAAATAATACTCCCATAACAAGCATGGATACAAATGTGAGAAAGCCAGTTAATGAACTAAAAAGAGTGAGTCCTCCCTGATTAATCACTTCAAGGGTAATTAAAAACAAGGCGACGGCAGTAGCGTCGTTGAATAAACTTTCTCCTTCAAAAATAAGCGAAAGTCGTCGCGGTACTCCATATTCTTTAAAAAGAGCTAAAACTGCAACAGGGTCAGTGGCAGAAATAAGGGCTCCAAAAAGTAATGTGATACTAAAGGGAATTGTTATGCCGATTAGTAGCAGAGCGAAGTGAAGTAGCCCAGTAATAATAAGCGTCGAAATTAGGAAACTGCCGATAGCCAGAGAAAGTACCGCACCGCTATCTGCTACTAGTTTGCGGATGTTCATATTGTAAGCAGACTCAAATATAAGAATTGGCAAAAGTAGGTAGAAGAGTAATTCTGGGGTAAGTCGAAATTCACCTAAAAATGAAAAGGTCGGAATATATTCTAAAAAGCCAAGAAAAATTCCAATCAATACTAAAAGTACTGTGTGCGGAATGTCTAATCGTTTGGCTAAAAATAATCCTAAGCTAGATATTCCTAACATTAGAAATATCGCTAGGATGGTGCCAATTGTGATCATAAAATAATTATTGGTGTGAGATAAACAGGGTGTTACTATACGACATAAAATGGCTTATAGCAAGGGTTTTTATTAAGGTTTCGGCGGTGGTTGAAATTTTGCTATAATAATGAGCATGAATAAAAAGACTGAAGGGGGAGTACTTACGGCGTTCAATGAGGCTTACTCTTTATTAAATGCTGCTCAGAAGTCGGCGGTGGATACGATTGAAGGGCCGGTCATGGTGGTGGCAGGTCCAGGTACAGGTAAGACCCAAGTACTGACTTTAAGAATAGCTAACCTACTTTTGCAAACCGATACTAAGCCGGATGGTATTTTAGCACTCACTTTTACTGAGTCTGGAGCCAAGGCAATGCGGGAGCGGTTACGAAAATACATTGGGGCGGCCGCCTATCAAGTGCCAATTTTTACTTTCCATGGCTTTGCGCAAATGCTCATTGCTCAATATCCCGATGCTTACGAGCGAGTAATAGGCGGCCGCCCCGCCGGCGACCTCGAGAAAATTTTCATCATTGAATCAATCGTAAACGATGGACAGATAAAACTTCTGCGTCCCATGGGCGACCCTTCATATTACGTGACGCATATTCAGCGCATCATTGGTCAGTTGAAACAAGAATATATTACGCCAGATAAATTTGCTTCAGTAATCAATCAACAGGAAACGTTGCTCCGAGACGTTGAGCAATTTCACACCAAGGGTGCACACAAAGGAAAAGTCCGTGGAGAATATACTAAGCTAGAAAAAACTATCGGTAAAAATTATGAGTTGATGTACGTGTATCGACGATACGAAGCAATGTTGTCAGAACAAAGTCTTTACGACTTCGAAGACATGATTGTCGAAACAGTGCAGGCCTTAGAAAAAAACGAAGACATGCTGCGCGACTTACAAGAGCGGTATTTATATATTTTAGCGGACGAACACCAAGACGTTAATGGAGCACAAAATAAAATCCTTGAACTCTTAGCTTCATTTCATGATTCGCCCAACATCTTTGCGGTAGGTGATGAAAAGCAAGCGATTTATCGTTTCCAAGGCGCCTCACTAGAAAACTTTTTGTACTTTACCGAAAAGTTTAAAGGCACTACCGTAATTTCATTGACCGAAAATTATCGATCGGGACAAGTTATTTTAGACGCGGCACATAGTTTGGTGGCAGTGGAAGATGGTCCGTTAAAAGCTTTGCGGGTCCCACTTACAGCCGAGGCGGTGACTGAATCTATTTTGACACGTCGAACCTTTTCTCATCAGGCCGTGGAAGACGAGTGGCTAGTGCAGGCCGTTCAGGCTGAAGTCGAACGCGGTATACCGGCTGATGAAATCGCTGTGATTGTGCGTACCAATCGTGAAGTTGAAGTGTTTGCGGGATTGTTGCGTAAGGTTGGTTTAGCAGTAACTGCTTCCGCTGATGGTGACATTCTACGTCATCCAGTGACGCAGGCGGTACGGTCGTTGATTGACGCCGTAATTATTGATAAAAGTGAGGGTGCATTATTTACAGTACTTCATGGAGCTTATTGGGGAATTACTACGGATGATTTGTTGCGGGTGCTAGCAGCTCGTTCCTTTCACCAAACATTAGCAGCCTTATTGTCAGACGAAGTGGCATTGTTAGCGGCGGGCGTGACTGAACCAAAAAAATTCAAACACGTACACGAAGTGTTTGTGGAAGCGCGAGCTCGCGAAGTGCATGAAGCTCCTCATCGAGTATTAGAATACGTGTTGCAAGCGAGTGGTTTTCTTAATCACCTCATGACCTTTGACCCCCTTGAAGGAACGCGGGTGATACGTCGATTGTATGACGAAATTGAAGAATTGGTGCTGCGCGATGGTGTCGGCAGTTTGTATGAAGTTAGCGAAATTTTTAAAACGCGACTGGCTTACCGTTTGTCTCTGAATGCTCCTTACATTTCAACTGGTACAAAAGCTGTTCAAGTAATGACGGCGCACAAATCAAAAGGTTTGGAATTTGAAACGGTTTTTATTCCGCATTTAACTGACAATGGTTGGAGTGGGTCGACCAAGAAAAAATACTTTGATATTCCACTCAAGATGCATGAGGGAGTGGGCGAACACGAATTTATTGAAGATGAGCGGCGTTTGTTGTATGTAGCTATGACTCGCGCTAAGCGAAACTTACATGTATCTACAGCCGAAGTAAATGCTGACGGACGGGAATTATTGCCCGCTCGCTTACTGGAATCTGTCACTGAAAGCTGTGTTGTGACCGAAGACACGACCGAAATTGAACGAGTCTTTAATCCGGCTACCGTGCTTGCTCAGTCAATTCCTCAATTCTCAATTGACGTCGAATTCTTAAGACAAACTCTACAAGAACGCGGCTTCTCGGCTACATCGCTCAATAATTATTTGCGTAGTCCGTGGGATTATTTCTATCGTAATGTATTGCGAATTCCTGAGACACAGCCTGCGCACATGCAGTACGGTACAGCGATTCATAATACTCTTGAATATATTACTCGCCATCACACCCAAACGGGGGAATTCCCTAACGACACCGCGATTAAAGATAAAGTTGAATTGGAGCTGAATCGCTTGCCGTTATCGGTGGAGGAATACACACGGTTGTTGGAAACAAGTTTGGTTGATTTGATGGTGTATAAAGATAAGTTAGCAGCGACCTTGTCAAAATCTACCAAAGAAGAATTTTCTGTTCGGGTAGTATTGCCGACTGGTATTCCAGAATTACCTGAGTTGCCTTTAACTGGAAAGCTTGACCGGCTGGATTTAGGAGAAGATGGCTATGCAGTCCGTGTGGTAGATTACAAAACTGGAAAACCAAAAACCCGCAATGTTATCGAAGGGAAGACTAAGGATGCTGACGGAGGCTACAAAAGACAGTTAGTTTTTTACGCGTTGTTATTAAGTTTGTATGATGATGAGCGGTACTTGTGTCGTGAAGGAGTCTTGTCATTTGTTCAAGCTGATGGAAAAGGCGTAATTCACGAAGAAGCCTTCTCTATTACAGACGAAGAAATTGCTAGTTTAAAATCTGAAATTATAACCGCTGTTAAAGAAATTATCTCCGGCGAATTTACCCAGCAACCGTGTGATGAAAAAGTCAGTGATTATTGTCATCTGGTAACGATGTTACGAGCTCGCGGCGGAGTGTAGTGATAAAAAAATCGGCCGGTCCAAAAGGACCGGCCGATTTTTTATTTACACCAATTAATTTGCTGGTGTAGTTGGGTTAGTTTCGGGTGTGGTTGGAGCTGGTGGAACTTTGTTCTCGACCCCGTTTAACTGATCGATCAAAGTAGTGACAATTCCTTTAACTACATCATATGGTTGTGCACCGGTTATGACAGCTTGTTGGTTTCCGACAATCAGAATGGTGTATGGAGTGCCACGCGCGCCAGCATTGAATCCGTCCTCAATACTTTTAAGTACAGTTTCCTCCATTTTATTGCTTTCTACACAGGATGTAAAGTCTGTCAGCGAAACACCGGCTGCTTCAGCGTACTGCGGAAGTTTTGTAACATTTGTCGCATCATCGATGTCGCGTTCTTCAAAAATTTTATCGGTAAATTTCCAAAAGGCATCATTGCCACCGATAGAGCCAACACATAATGCCGCTTCGGATATTTTGGGAGAGTTAGGGTGAAGTTGAGTGAGAGGGAATTGGCGATATACCCAAGCTAGTTTTCCAGTAATGCCATATTCATTCATGATTTGGTTCATGGTCGCGTGGTACTGCTTACAGAACGGACAGTCGTAATCTGAGTACTCAATCATTAAGATTGGAGCATTTGGATTTCCTCGAATATAGTCTGATTTGTCGATAGGACGAGCCGTACCAGGGCTAGTTGATTCAGAAGCGTCTTGTCCAGACACAAGAGCGGGCAACTCTACATTTTTACTAGTAAAGAAAATAGCAATTGCAATCAATGCAAAGCCACAAATGATAGCAATTGGAATTGCTGATGAAGATTGTTGAGTCGATGGTTCCATACCGGCTAGTACTTACATATTTATAATGTAAAAATTATAACATACAGATTTGCATGTTATACTTTTAATATATGGATTGGATGGATGCGATTATATTTGGTTTAGTCCAAGGAGTAACTGAATTTTTGCCTATTTCATCAACTGGGCATTTAGTCTTAGCTCATGAGTGGTTGTCTGTAAACGGTGCTAACGATTTAGCTTATGATGCAATGTTACATTTTGCTACCACTGCGGCAGTGATAGTCTATTTTTGGTCTGATATTTGGAATTTACTCCAAGTGGCCATGCGTAAGTTGGGTCGATTGCCAGTCAATGAGCGAGACATAACTCTTCTTTATGCATTGATTATCAGCACAATACCAGCCGCTATCCTGGGGTTATTATTTGAGTCTTATATATCTGAGCATTTTCGTACGCCATTGTTTGTGGCTACTGTTTTATTTTGTGGCTCAGTCTTTTTTATGTATACCGAATGGCAATACTATCTGCGGCCAACCCATGGCGAGCTGACTCTCAGTCGGGGGTTTAAAGTTGGTCTGTTTCAAATGTTTGCACTGATACCGGGAATGTCACGGTCGGGCGCCACTATTGCTGGCGGTATGTTAGTAGGAATGACGCGTTATGAGTCGTCACGGTTTTCATTTTTGTTAGCTATTCCCATAACGCTTGGAGTAGGGGTTAAAAAAACTTTAGATTTACTAGGGCAAACTGAATCAGTTGAATGGGGAATGATTGCTGTTGGGTCAGTCGTCGCTTTTTTTACCGCTCTGGTGGTGATTCACTTTTTCTTACAATTTATCCAGAAATACACGCTCTGGCCATTCGTTTGGTACGGTGTCATTCTTTCCAGTATGGTGTGGTACGTAGAGTTAATTACTTAAGTAGTGAAAACAAAATGACCGACTTATTTAAAAATAAGTCGGTCATTCTTTTCTTCTAAAACAACATGGCATGCGTCAAGGGAACCTCTTCTTTGATTTCCCAATGAGCTGTGTCGAGTGGAATTTCTTTGTTACGGTGTCCGTCTTTGAATTTTACGTGACCGTTTTTACGAGCGTATTCAAATATTTCCTTAGTTACTTTCACGTCTTGCTCGCAGTATTTTTTGATATCGGCGATGTTGCCTTCGCGCCACCAGCGAACCGCTTGCAAACCCTCGGCTGATTTTTTGGCACCAATTGTGGCTTGGGCGATACTGTCGAGTCTTAGTCGACGACCGAGAGAGAGTTTGATGTCTTCGAGTAAGTCGATACTTTTGATTTGAGTTAAGTCGCCTGGGTAGTATTTATTTAATAGAGGAATGTCGAAATGGTTACTATTGTAGCCGACCAGCGCGTCAGCCTTTTCAATAATTGGCCAGAGTTGATCGATTTCGTCGACGGTCACAGTGGTGTATTTGTCAGTTTCGCTGTCGTAAACGGTAGCCACAGAAATATCGAGCGCCGTGGCGTCGTTGGAGCCAACTTCTTGAAACAGATTTTGGGTTTCGAGGTCGAATACAATGTAGCGCATGAGGGAGATTGTACCACAAACTGATTCTCCGCGGACATAATAAAAGACGGTCCTAAAAAAGCATACCGTCTTAATCTTAGTTATTAACTTGGATTTTCAAACCTCCAAACTAACATATCATCAGAAGTATTTTTATCTCTAACAGCGCGCAGGGCACAGCCTGTGGTGTAACATTGTATTATTATTGTAATGTCGACGCCTTGCAACGACAACTTATCGTCACGGTGATCACTGCCGCAAATTCCAAAATATAAACGCTCGCCTTTTCTAGAAAAGGCTAGAGTTTTAGTTATTTTGTTGTACTTAGCCATATCGCCAGCTTTAAGTCTGGTAACATCGTCATAATGAAAAAGAAATGATTGCATTTGAATCTCCTTGTTGGTTTAAAGAACTTAAACAATATACAATTTTTTCACAAAAAAACAAGGTCAAAAGTTACGAGTGATAATTTTGATTGGGCTAATTAATACTTCATCAGTCTGAAAGTTTTTGGTGGTAAGGTTGGGGTGAACACGTCGGTAGAGACTGATTTTATAGCCTGGTGGATTTTAACTACA
This sequence comes from Candidatus Parcubacteria bacterium, assembly GCA_041173745.1. Taxonomy (GTDB): domain Bacteria; phylum Patescibacteriota; class Minisyncoccia; order Phycocordibacterales; family UBA918; genus OLB19. The sequence continues at coordinate 10,425 of JBEDID010000006.1, forward strand.
AGTCTTGCTGAGACATGTTTCAAGAAATGGTATAGTTATAAAACTTAATAAATCAGATGATATTTAATACAATACTTTATGAATGAAAATTTTAACCCGCCACTAGTTGATAAGCTTGAGAATGGTGAAAAATTTCCCAATCCGTCGGAGGCCGAAGTGCTTGGTATAATTGATGGTTATTTAGAAGGCAAGGACTCTACTGTTACTCGAAGATTAGAAGATGCTGAGGGACTGTATACGCTATTTGTTCAGACTGTAGGTGAAGACGGAGAATTAGTTCAGTATGAATATGTTAGAAAAAATAATCAAGGTGAAAAATATCCAGACGGTAGCTTTTCAAAAGATACAAAAATTGACATAATTTTCTTCATGGGCGATATGCCAGTTGGTGGAGATTCTCTTGCAAAATTCGAAAATGGAGTTTGGGAAGCGGAGTAGTTAAGTGGTCATTCTATTTACCAAAGGTAACTTTCTGTTTTCTCTTAGTTTTCACTAAGTCGTAATACTTTGTATTATTTGTATACTTATGATACTTTGTCAAAGTTAAGTAAAAAATATGAAAAATCACTCCACATTGACAGCACCGCTCACATTACGGATTAGTCCGGAACAAAAAGAAAAACTCGCACGGTTAGCTGAGGCTGAGAACCGTAGCTTAGCCAATTATGCCCTACAAGCTATTGAAGATCGTTTGGCTATGGAAAGCGAGAAGCAAAAGGCAATCGAAGCTGGTATCGCTTCAGCTGAGCGCGGTGAACTTCTTTCACTCGATGATGTGTTTGAGCGAGTAAATAAATGGAGCGTTGTTTAATAATTTCGCACTCAAACCTAAATTAAGATGAAGTTACTAATTACCGAAAAGGCCTACCAAGATTTAGAAAATATCAGAAATTATATTGGTAAAGATAATGTAGAAAAAGCTCAGGAAGTTGCCAGAAAGATTCTTATCCATACCAACAACCAACTAGCTGTGCCAGCTCACGGAAAAAGAGAGCTAATGCCTAACACTTTTGAGTTAGTGGTGCCAAGATTGCCATACGTTGTTGTTTACAGAATCACCAACGATGCATACGAAATTCTGCATATTTTCCATGATATGCAGTATCGGGGGAGAAAGATTAAGTAATATGTTATATTTTAATTTGATAACGCTGTATATATTCTTTGGCCTTACTTTTTGGTGGACAGGGCATATTCCAAATGTTCCAGTTACTGAAAATATCTTCACTTTTATATACATGGTATTTTTTTGGCCAGTGGTAATTGGGAATTACATCCTTATGAATTAAAACCCTCCGCAGTTTACTTTACACAAGTATATACATTGTATATACTATAAACATGAAAACAAGTATTCAAAAGTGGGGAAATAGCTTGGCGGTGCGCTTGCCTAAAAATATTACTGAACAAAAATCTATCAAAGAAGGTTCGGGTGTGAATGTTATGATTAAAGATAATCAGATTGTTATTGAACTTGTTCAAGAAGAAGTTTCTCTAAAATCTATGTTATCGAATATTTCTGCAGCTAATCTTCACGGTGAATCAAAATGGTCTTCAGCACAAGGAAATGAAGTATGGTAAATAAATCATACATTCCAGATACTGGCGATATCGTGTGGGTAGATTTTAATCCAACTGTGGGTAGAGAACAAGCGAAAGTGCGCCCTGCTTTTGTGATTTCTCCGAAAGTCTATAACCAAAAAACCAGCTTAGCACTCATGTGCCCAATTACTTCAGTCGAAAAAGGCTATCCATTTGAAGTTGCTGTGAGTGATGCAAAAGTTGAGGGAGTAATTTTGTCAGATCATATTCGTTCCTTGGACTGGAGAGCTAGAAACGTTAGTTTTATAGTGAAGATGAAACCAAAGACAATCCGCGCCGTGCGACAAAAATTATCGCTTTTGATTGGGGGTTAATTGAAAAAACGAACGACTTGAATAAGTGTACACTTTGAGTATATGAATACTAAATTTATTGGAATAAAAGATTTTCGCCAAAACATAGCTGAATATGCCAAAAAAGCGCAAACGCAAAAGGCTCGTTATGTTGTCATGAACCGCAATAAGCCATTGTTTGAAATTACTCCGTTTGAAGAAGATGAAAATTACGATTCTCTCTACAATGCGGTGATGAAAGCTAAGGCCGATGTGGCGGAAGGAAATTACTCTACACAAGAGGAAGTCATGAAAAAATTCGGTGTAGTTTAGTGATGTCCTATGAAGGTGATTTACTCGGTCAGCGCAGATAAGGATTTAGAGCGATAGATCGTTCGGTAGCAGTAAGAATTATTAAGAAAGTCAAAGAATTTACTGACGAAGAAAATCCACTTTTGTACGCAAAGCCTTTGACGGCAAAGTTAAGCGGTCTGTATCGATTTAGAGTCGGAGACTACCGGGTGATTTTCTCTATAGATAAGGATGGTGCTGTTAGTATCCTCATTATTCTGCATATTGCACACAGAAAGGATATCTATAAATAGCAGACTTGCAGGTCTGTCCTACAAAATATTCAAATTACACCACACTTTAGTTTTACGGAGGAAAGTCCTCCGTAGTTTAAAATTATTTAGAAACAATCTGAGAAATAACACTCTCCAACTCACCAACAATCTCTTCTCCTGTCTGTAGATTTTTCAAAGTAAAAGTTTGGGTAACAATTTCGTTTTCTCCAATCACCATGATGTACTTACTGCCACGCTCACTAGCGCGGGCTTTCTTTTTGTCGGGTTTTTGGGTGCCAATGTCGGTGGAGACTGTTAGTCCGGCTTGGCGGATTTGCCTGGCTATGCCTTGGGCAAATATGTTTTGTTCGGAAGATTCTGGAATGACGACCACTTGAGCGACCGTCGATTTTACTTTGCCTTCGAGCAGATTGTGAGTTTCAAGGAAATCACGCATCGGGACATCGCCCATACCAAAACCAATTGCAGAGACAGGGTCTCCTCCAAACATGCTGGTGAGGTTATCAAACCGGCCACCACCGAGGATGGCGCGGTTGTTGTCGGGGTGAGTATCAACTACTTCGAATACTGTCCCGGTGTAGTAGTTAAAGCCTCGAGCGATAGTGCGGTCGAGTTTGGCATTAGTGATGCCTAGGGTTTGTAGACCTTGGATGACTGCATTAGAACCACTTTTATCTGTCGCTAGAGCGGTTATTTTATTTACTAATTCTTCCTCTTGGACAATGACGCGCAAAGCTTCTTCGTAGGCTTCAGCAGTAATTTTATTTTTACGATCATTCAAACGTGTGATGGCGTTTATCATTTCTTCGTCATGAATGCCGAATTCCTTATAGATAGCTGACATTTCCTGACGGTCGTTTACTTGAATTTCGAACATGTCTGGGGTGGCACCGAAATCTAGTAATATTTGATGAGTGAGGGCGATGATTTCGATATCGGCAGCAATGTCATCAGCCCCGAAAATATCACAATTTAGTTGCCAGAATTCCCGTAGGCGGCCACGTTGGGGGCGTTCATAGCGATACAGATTGGGGATAGAGTACCAACGTAAGGGGAAGGCGAGTTCGCGGCGCTTAGCGGCCACCATACGGGCTACAGTAGGGGTCATTTCGGGGCGGAGGGTAACTTCTCTTTCTCCACGGTCGGTGAAGGTGTAGGTTTGTTCGTTGACCATTTCCTCATTTTCGGCGCCTTTTGCTTTGTATAAATCGGATGGTTCGAGAATAGAAGCGTCGTAACGCTCAAAGCCAAAGCTTTCGGCCGTCTTCGCCCAAGTGTCAAAAATATAACGCTGAATCGCCATGTCAGCTGGATAAAAGTCTCGTACGCCCTTATACGAGTCGGTCGATAGTTTTTTGTCGTTCATAGGAAGATTGTAGGGGAGAGTTGGCTTTCGTGCAATAGGATAAAAAAAGGCGACCTGTCAAAGACAAGTCGCCGGTGGGAATTAAGTTATTTCTGCAGTATAAACGAACTACAAGAAACAGTATTTTTGTTTTCGCCCCAGGCTGATGGCACCGTCAAGGAAGGAGTTTTCTGATTAGAAGGTATTTCTTTACCAGAGGCAATTTCTTCTTTGGTGGCTGCCTCAACGGTAGCGATGGGTGTAAAGCCCTTGCTTAGTTCTGTTTCAATCAGCTCATTGTGTTTTGAGTTGATCAAGTTGTGATTCGCCTCAATCCGTTTTCCGTCAGGGAAAATCATAGTAATCGTTCCGTTTGAAAAAATCACGGAATCAGCGATTATTAACGATTCGTCACCCTCCAGTTCTTTCAAGCAGGTTTGATCATACTCGGTTGCTGTTGCCCAAGCTGTATTAGTTGTGGCGGCGAGGATGATTAAACTTAAAATAACAACTTTGTTCATTTTTTTTGCTCCGATGGTTTATAGGTTTGTGTGTACTGCTGTCAGTATAATGACATACATTAATTATTATGTCAAGGAATTTTGGAAGCTAGATTAGCTCTTCCGGATGCATATGAATTGCACTTATGCGATCATCCATCGCTTTTTGGATAATGGCTTGTAATCCGCGCGGGTCGGGGAGGCCGGTGGAACTGAAATTACTTTCGGAATTACCAGCAGTTTCAGCCTTAAGAGAACCAAAATTTAGGAAAGTAGGAATGACTCCATCGATGGAGAATTTTATATCTTGAAGTCGTTCTAACCGAAACATGCTGACGTTGCGATTAAAGAAGGCTACTTGGTCGACGAGAATAATACGGCGGTCGGTGATAATCCAATGGTCTAGATAATAATGAGTCCAAATCATAAAGCCACTCATCAGGGTGAGGATAGACCAGCCGGCAATAGCAAAACTAATCAGAGCGGTGTAATGGGCTAAATTGAGATTGAGGCTGTCTAGCAGGTTTGGAAAGATAGCAACGATAAACAGAATAAAAAACGGAAACAGAAACATCGAAAAGACGCCAAATAGTTCGGTCACAATAATAAACCAATGCTTACGGACGGTTTTAAGAACCACTTCCTCGGCATCAAGTTGGATTTTTTCAAATAACATATTAATTAATAGTGAAAGCAAGAATCGTCATTATTATAAGAAGGGGAAGGGTGGTGGTGAAATAGAGACCAAGTGTGTAGGTGGTGACTTTTTTATAGCTAGCGTATTCATTCCAATGGTAATACAAAATCGCTGTAAATATGGCGTAGATGCCAATGATGAAATATAGTACCAACAAAATGATTGAATGAAAGGGCAGGCCTAGAGATTGGAATTGCGTGATGTCAATCATGTGTGGTTATTGTAACACTAGGATTGAGTAACGTTCGACGTTGTACTGGTCCGAATGGGTGGTAACTAGGAAGCCATGTTGACTACCTAAAGTTTGAATCGCCGCTGATTGTTCGGGTTCGTGTTCGAGCCAGAGTTGGCCGTGGGGGAGGAGGTGGATGGGGGCTTCGGCGATGATTAGGTTGATTAATTCTAAGCCGCTTTGACCGCCGTATAGAGCGAGATGGGGCTCATGACTTTTGACGGCTGTTTCAGTGCGGTCGAGAATTGGGTCGATGTATGGTGGATTGGTAAGAATGAAATCGTAACGTTTGGTGATGTTGGTGAATAAATCGGATTGGATGAGGTGGTGATTTTCTAACGGAAGATGATTAGTGGTAAGATTTTTCCGAATGGTGGGGGGGGGGGGGGGGGTGATTTTCCCCCAAACCCCCCCCCCACCACTGGCACAGCCTTCGCTACTGCCACCCCAATACACCCACTGCCCGCACATAGGTCGAGCACGTGGGGCGCCTGCGGCGCCCCACGTCTAATTTCACTAATCGCTTTCTCCACCCAAAACTCCGTCTCAACTCTAGGAATAAGAGGCTGTGAATCAAGGTAAATAGTGCAATTTAGAAAAGGAACGTGGCCAATTACATAACCCAACGGCTCGCCAGCAGCAAGCCTTTTACAGTCAACAGAAAAAGCCTCGCTTTTTTCGCCGTTGTATTTATCCTGCAGCAACCATTCTTCATCTTGACTTTTCATAATATTTTTTCTATTATGCAACATAGTAAAGTTCCCGTCAATAAAATTGACTACTACAAAGAGGTGATTTTCATGTTTGAAATTAAAGGTAAGTCTTATTCTTTTACTTATAGTGAGCCTTTGGCTCCGCAAGTTAAAGGACTACTGACACAGTCTCTGTCTAATGAATCATTGTTGGAAATGGTTAAGGAGATTCATAATAAAGTAAAATTTCTCGGGACCCACGCTACCCCTACTGAGTCGGCATTTTACGATTTTTGGGAAGCAATCAGGTTATTCCAAGGGTTTCTGCTTGATAAATTCATCACTCAGTTGCCGGAAGAAGCGCTTGGTGCCAGAAGTTGGGATAATAAAAAAGGTGCTCCTGAAGGTGAGGCTCGACGTTCAGCTATTAAACTAGCGTTAGAGCTGACTTTGGAAAATATCAACTCAAGAATACAATAAAAAATTGTTCTTAGTTAAAAAGTGTTAAGCCGTTGGAATTTTCAACGGCTTTTTTTATTTGCTATACTAGTCAAATGTCAACAAACCCAATCTTACAAATCACCAATCTCTCCAAAATATACGGCAGCGGAGAAAAACAAAAAATCGCCGTTGATGATATTTCTCTTACCGTTGAACGGGGCAGTTTCTTTGGTTTACTCGGTCCTAATGGAGCTGGAAAAAGTACTACTATTCATTGCATCACTGGAATCTCACAACCCACCTCTGGACAAATTTTAGTCGATGGAGTTGATGTGGTAAAAGATTATAAATTAGCTCGTACCAAAGTCGGTTTGTCACCGCAAGAATTTAACGTCGATATTTTTTCGTCACCTGAAAAACTGATGGACTACATGGGTGGATATTATGGAATTCCTGAAGCAATCAGAAAGCCTAGAGTTGATGAGTTAATTAAGCGCTTTGATTTAGAAGAACACCGCAAAGTTAAATTTCAGAAATTATCCGGTGGACTTAAGCGTCGAGCAATGCTCGGCCGCGCGTTGGTTCACACGCCTGATTTGCTTATTTTAGATGAACCGACGGCTGGAGTGGATGTTGAACAAAGACGCGACTTGTGGGCGTACCTAAAGGAATTAAATGCTAGCGGAAAAACTATTATTCTCACCTCGCATTACTTAGAAGAAATTGAATATTTATGTGAAGAAATTGCGGTCATCAATCACGGTAAAATTGTCGCTCAAGGCACCAAAGCTGAATTCATGAAAGGTGGAAAAAGTATCGAAGAGCGTTACTTAGAAATTACTCGCGCGGATAATCAAAAAAAACATGATTAATTGGATTGGACTCTACACAATATTTCGTCGCGAAGTCGACCGGACTTTGCGGGTAATAACACAAACTTTAGTGGCACCAGTCATGTCCGCTGCGCTGTATCTGTTTATTTTTGGTACTGTTATCGGATCTAAAATTCAAGATTTTGCGGGCGTGCCTTATATCAGTTTTGTGTTCCCGGGAGTTTTAATGTTATCAATTATTAATGCCGCGTTTGCGAGTGCTTCTTCTCAACTCTACTTCATGCGCTTTACGCGTGGGATTGAAGAAATCCTCATTACGCCATTTTCGTATGTGGAAATGTTAGTTGGTTACGTTGGTAGTGCGGTAGTGCGTTCATTGATGGTGGCGGGTTTGATTCTGCTCACCGGAGTTTTATTCGGGGCAGTGTCACTGTTGCACCCAATTTGGTTCGTCCTTTATATTGCGGGGATTTCGGCCATCTTTGCTTTAATGGGAATCATTGTGGCTTTGTGGGCTGATAGTTTTGAGCAACTCCAAGTCTTTAACACTTTTGTCATTACACCCTTGACGTACCTTGGCGGAATTTTCTATTCGATAACTTTTTTACCACCGGCCGCAGCGGCCATTACTCGCGTTAATCCATTTTTCTATTTCGCCGATGGTATTCGCAGTAGCATGATTGGCTATAGCGAAGCCAATAGTACGGTCGGAGCGTTCATCATTTTAGGTTTAGTGATTGGCTTAGGGACGTTGGTGACACAGCTATTCAAGCGCGGTTGGAAGATTCGTTCATAGGTTTAGTAGGATAACTTTTTTAAGGTTGCCCACAGTAGCGCGGCGTCATTGGCGCTGCGTTTTGTTACACTTATGAATATGAAAAAGAACACCAAATTATATGAAATCGCCGCCGCCCTTTTGGCGCCCGGCAAAGGTATCCTCGCAGCCGACGAAAGTGATAGTACAGCTGGCAAACGGCTAGCCATGGTCCACTTACCAAACCAACCAGAACACCGTCGCACCTTCCGTGAGATTCTCTTTACCGCTCCCGGAACAGAAGAATTTTTATCGGGCGTAATTATGTACGATTCTTCAATTCGTAATACTACTAATGATGGTATACCTTTTGCCGACGTATTAACAGCTAAAGGCATTGTGCCGGGTATTAAAGTTGATTTAGGGGTACGAGAACTAGAAGGTTTTAAAGGTGAAGAAGTGACTCAAGGTCTCGATAATCTCGAAGAACGCTTTGCAGAATATTACGATTTAGGCGCGCGCTTTGCTAAGTGGCGCATGGTGGTGACTATCGACGAAGACAAAACTCCCACCGACGCTGCCCTCAAGATAAACGCCATCATGTTGACGCGTTATGCTCAAATTGCTCAAGCAGCGGGAATTGTACCGATTGTAGAACCCGAAGTAATTCACGCCGGAGACCATTCTTTGCAAACTGCCGAGTTGGTAACCACTCGTGCGCTGCAAATTCTGTTTCAAACTTTGATTGAATATAAAGTTGATTTGTCCGGCTTAATTCTCAAGTCATCAATGGTCCTAGCCGGCGACGCACATCCTGATCAGACATCACCAGAGGAGGTCGCTAATGCCACTCTACGCACTTTTCACATGAGTGTGCCGCATGAATGTGCTGGTATCGTGTTTCTCTCCGGAGGACAGACACCGGAGCGTTCTACCCAAAATCTCAATGCCATCGCTAAAATGGGAGAACAACCATGGCCGATTACTTTCTCATATTCTCGTGCGATTGAAGAACCAGTTCTAAAAGCCTGGGACGGCAAGCCAGAAAACGAACAAAAAGCCAAGGAAGTATTACTAGAAGTGTGTAAACAAAACAGCTTGGCTAGTTTGGGGAAGTTGTAGTATTTTAAAAAAACAAAAAACCAGTCGCTCACGACTGGTTTTTTGTTGGGTGAGAATCAAAAAAAACTAAAGACGGCTACTATGATTAATTTCTTAAATCACACTTGGAAATTTTTACAGCTACAAAACTCCCTAATCCAATAATAATGATAATTGTTAATATCATTAGAGTAATACTGTCTGTAATGTATTTCGACAAATCAACATTAAATATTTTAAAGACAGCTTCATTTATAAACAAAGCAATTATTAATACAATGATTTCAGCTAAGGTAAGGATTAAAAATTCTTTTATTGTTTTAAATATTGATTTCATGATGAGTAATTTTCTTAAAAAAATACAGACCAAAAAACCACTCCTACCAATTGAAATAGACTTAGAAACAAAATTATTAAAAAGTGATTCTCGTCATCACCAGAGTAATTATTGATATAAATTACTGCTTCGAACAGAAACAAAAACAGTAAAATTGATACCACTTCTATAACATCAATCTGATAGCCTAATATGTGATACATATGTTTTAAATAATAATAGAAATAAAAGAAGTCTGCAGAATATATTATAATGCAGACTTAGAGGTTTAAAAACTAATTCACCAAGAACCGCCACCACTTTTAGGTGTTTTAGGAAGTGTTGCAATAATTGGACCCATGCAAATGCCGTTTACACCGCATGTATATAAGGATCTATAAATTGTTGGAACATAACGTAAAATCGTTGCAAGGATATACCCATACTCTCCCCGCATCTCATTCGCCGTTGCTGCCGACATCGGAGTACCGATATCGGCCGTGGCATCAAATGCTGCCATTGGGTTGCTTCTCAATTGTGAAAGGTCTCCGGTTTTAATTGTATCAGCTTGTACGGCTGAGACCAAGAAAAGAGAGACTGTTAACGAAAGAACTATAATGATGTTTTTCAACATTTTGTTACCTCATTTGTTTAGTTAAAAAAAAATTGCTAACACGTTTGTGTGCTGGCATCCTTACCAAAATCAGCTTCCATGTCTGAACTTAGCATTGTTTTTGTAAAGAGAACACTTGTTTTTTTTTTTGAAACTGTGGCATGGTTCTGAAAGATGTCTACATTCTGTAGACATCGTTCTTTCAAAATCTGACAGGAGAGTACCTAATGAAACAATATTTAATTTTTGTGTTCTGCTTTGTATTAACAGTGAATAGGGCCTTTGCTACCGATGTGGGAGTGGAAGAAAAAATCAAACGTGTGTATGAATTGTATTTGCAAAACAGCACTGTCACTTTGGACAAAAATGCTTGGCGTGCAGGATTAGATTTGTCTTATCTGCACGACGAAAAAGCTCTAGGGTTTACTCAGTACGAGAGCCGCGGAGCTACGGCACAAATGTCGCTTAACTATGGTGTTATGAAAGATGTGGAGTTGTATGCAGCACTACCAATTACTTGGAGTAATCAAAAAAGTAATGATGCTTTGTTTAATCTCGGTGCAGAAAAATCTATTACTCAGGTAGGTAGTCTCCAATTAGGTATAAATTACAACCTACTTAATGCTACAGACATTTTGCCAACCATCACGACTCAATTGGCCGTAATGGTGCCAATTGGTAATGCTCAAAATAACAACGTTGCTGTTACTGCTGGTGTATCCCTTAATAAAAGTTTTGATCCCGCTTTTATTTATGGCGGTCTGCATTATACTAAAGGAATTGGTGGTGACAAATCGGATGGTCTAGCTTATCAGCTAGGTGTTGGGTTCTCAGTTAATCACCGTATTGCTTTAGGGTTAGAGTACTCAGGTGGTTATGTGTATTCTACAACTGCATTCAGCAGTAAAGAAACTTCAATGATAACTGCTCGAACCACATTCATGTTTGATAAAAACACTATTATCCAGCCTAGAGTATCCTTGGGGTTAAATGATAGCGCTGCCGATTCAATTGTAGGTGTAAACGTCAGTCGGAGGTTTTAGGTGTCTAAATATTTACGCTTTCTTGCTTTTGCCCTAGTTGCTGGTTGTTCAATAATCAAAGAGCCAGATTATGAATATGGTGACATGAGCAATTGGCAAGCGGTTAGATTTGGTGGAGTGGTTAAGCAGCAATTAGATTTTTCTTGCGGTTTGACCTCTCTGGCTACCATTTTCCAGTATCATTTTGGTGACGAATCTCTCACTGAAAAAGATTTACTGGAAAGGTTCATTGTGACCTTGTCCGAAAAAGAGCTGGCACGTGTTTATGCTGAAGGAGCATCAATCGCCCAACTGGCAGAATTGGCTAAATCATATGGATATAAAGTCAGGTTACTACAACCTTCGTTTGAGGAATTAAAAGTATTGAGTGAGGTTTTACCAATCGTTGTTTATCTAGAGACAACTGAGTTTAGACACTTTGCTGTTTTGAGGGGAATTAGTGAATACCAGGTGTTATTAGCTGATTCTTCCCGCGGTAATGTCAACCTCAGCCTTAAAGATTTTGAAATTGAATGGAGAAAACATGGCGCATTGATTTTAGCGAAAGAAGTTCCTGATATAAAAAATAAATTACTTTATCAACCAAACCCAGCCGCTGGACAGGCTGGAGCAGAACTGGCTCGGTCAGTAATTTTAAGAAAATAGTTCAACCAAAGCCTCACTACGTGAGGCTTTTTTAATACAAAAGGTGTAAGTAGTTTACTGAAGTAAACAAAAAGCCCCGAAGGGGCTAGATTGTTCTTGATAGGTGGTTTTGTGAGTATAGTGTTTCCTGCTTAACTTTAGACTAAGTGTTCTAGCAATTCTGCCTAGGAAGGGCAGATTGAGAACTAAATTCAGAATAATCGCTACGCTCATTTCTTCATTTATTATTTCTTTTGCTTGTATTTAGTGTGCTTTTGGGCGACTGGATTGAATTTGGTGGTTTCGTATTTCTTGCTGGGGTCCTTTTTGGTTTTGTTGTTGTATCGAGTGTAGTAGACGTGGCCTTTACCAACGCCTTTTTCATCGCCGAGCGACACTAACTTTACGAGTAAATCTTGTGACATAGTGGGGAGATTCTAGCAAAACTATTGGGAAAGGTCAATGTTTTGAGTGAGTTAAGGGTTTATACACCTTCATTTTGCTTGAGAGTAGTCTGCTCGTGATATTATAAAAAACAAGTTAATACTGAGTGGTGCAGAAAGTGTTGGCGATATATTTTCCATGCGAGTACTTACATTTGGTTGGGAATTTCCTCCCTCAAAAAACGGCGGACTGGGCGTAGCTTGCTACGGTCTAACTCGCGAACTTATACAAAGTGGTGTAGAGGTAATTTTTGTATTACCACGAACCCAAGAAACTTGTGGTAATGCACGCTTCTTATTTGCCGACCAAGCTCGTTCTGAGAAATTGGTTAAATATATCCATACTGACGCCTATCTTCAGCCCTACCAACAATCATCTAGCACTATTGATATTATTGTTGGATATGACAAAAAGGGTAATCCGATTATCAAAACTCGCACTATTATCGAAGAGGCGCATCGTTTCGCTCATCAGGCCGCTCTCATTGCTAGAGAAGAAGAGTTTGATGTCATTCATGCTCATGATTGGACTTCATATCTCGCTGGCGTGGCCGCTAAAATTGCCAGTGGTAAGAAGTTAATTCTTCATGTTCACGCCACTTCATTTGATCAAGCGGCTTGCGATAATGTTGATCCAGAAATATTTAGAATTGAAAAGGAATGTTTTGCCCTAGCTGACAAAGTAGTGACCGTTAGTGAATACACTAAAAACATTGTCGTAACCAAGCACCATGTCCCTCCTGAGAAAGTTGATGTGGTGCATAATGGTTGTGATATCGGTGAGCCGACACGCTTGCCTCAAACTCTGTGTGAGATGAAACGGCAAGGAAAAAAGATTGTTTTGTATCACGGTCGCATCAGTATTCAAAAAGGAGTCGATTACTTTATTAGAGCTGCTCGCCGCGTTGTTGATGTTGACCCGGATGTAATCTTTGTTATTTCTGGTTCAGGCGATATGAAAAATCAAATCATTGAATTGGTTGGTGCCTTGGGTCTGTCAAAAAATGTCATATTCGCTGGCGCCCTGTGGGAAGAAGAGCGTGACCGCATGTACCAAAGTGCTGACTTAATGGTAATGCCATCAGTTTCAGAGCCTTTTGGTTTGGTGCCACTAGAAGCTTTGCAACACGGGACGCCATCGATTATCACTAAACAATCGGGTGTCGCCGAAGTTCTTTCTCACACTTTGAAGGTAGATTTTTGGGACACTGAAGAAATGGCCAATAAGATTTTATCGGCTTTGCGGTATCCTGTTATCCGTCAACAAATGGTCAAGGAAGGGAAGTGTCAGATGCAAGGTATGTCTTGGAAGGAAGCTGCGTATAAGTGCAAAAATCTTTATCAGAATCTGGTACAATATGTAACACAATAAGTATGCTTACTGTTTGTCCTTATTTCCATGTTCATCAACCATATCGTGTTAAACACTTTAGAGTGTTTGATATCGGTAATGACACAGAGTATTTTAATGACGATAGTGAGACCGATTTAAATAATAGACGGATAGTCGAAAAGGTAGCCGACAAATCCTATCGACCAACTAACAAAATTCTCAAAAAACTTCTGGATGAACATCCTGAGTTTCGTTTTAATCTTTCTTTTTCTGGTACTGCTCTCGATCAGTTCGAAGATTACGCACCAGATGTGCTTGAGTCATTTCAAGAATTAGTAGCTACTGGACGAGTGGAGATTTTGGCTGATACTTACCACCACTCTCTGGCTTTTTTCTATTCGGTACCAGAGTTTGAACGACAGGTTAAAAAACATGAAAAGCGTATTAAGCAACTCTTTGGAGTAAAGCCAAAAGTATTTCGAAATACAGAATTATCTTACCGTAACGATTTAGCAAAGTGGTGTGAAGACAATGGCTACCTCGGTATCATGGCCGAAGGCTGGGATAAATATCTTGGTTGGCGCAGTCCTAATTATTTGTACAGTCCACCCGGTTGTTCAAAAATAAAAGTCTTGTTAAAGAACTACAAACTGTCAGACGACATCGCCTTTAGGTTTGGAAATAAAGAGTGGAATAATTACCCGCTACAGGCTGACACTTATGCCAACTGGATTCATGCTCATCATGGCGATGGTCACACCGTAAACTTATTCATGGACTATGAGAGTTTTGGCGAGCACCAATGGGAAGAGACAGGCATTTTTGATTTCTTGCGAGCCATGCCATCGATGATTCTACGTCATCCTGATACTAGTTTTAAAACCGCTACTGAGACAGTCGAGAGCTATGACTCAGCTGGTGAGTACGATGTCCCAGATGTCCTCACTTGGGCTGATACCGACCGTGATCTCACTGCTTGGAATGGTAATGATATCCAGCGCGATGCCATCGCCGCGACCTACGGAATGGAAGAGGATGTAATAAATACTAAGGATAAAGAAATTATTGAAAAATGGCGCAAACTGCAAACTTCCGACCATTTCTATTATATGTGTACTAAGTGGTCAAATGACGGCGACGTGCATGCCTATTTTAGTCCGTATCAATCACCCTACGAAGCTTATATTGCGTTCATGAATGCTCTAAGCGATTTGCAGTTGCGAGTCAAGCAGTCTTTGGTGGAGCGTAATGAAAAGGATTTGGCAAAGGCTGCTAAAGTGGCCTTGGCAGAAGCGGAATCAGTCCTCGCTTCAATTAAGCAAGAGTTTGTGCAAGCTACTGAACTTGTCGTAAAACCAACTCCTGATGTACCTATTTCAGCGCCGGTAGTGCCTGTCGAAGCTCCTGCAGAACCAATTCAAATTGAATCACCGCAACGGTGGTGGCAGAAAGCAGTGACGAAGTTGCGTTCTTTATTAGTTCTCAAATGAGAAAATAAGTTCTTAGTATATTTATATGAAAGTAAAAACATTAACCACAAAGACTGTCGCTAAAAAAGTAGTCAAACCAGTTAAAAAAACGGCTGTTAAAGCGATTAAAAAAGTGGCTAAAACTGTTGTTAAGCCAACTGCTAAAAAAGCTGTTGTTCTACCAACTAAGTCTGTGGTGATTAGTAAGGCAGTTAAATCTGTAGTTAAAACAGTCAATAAAACAGCAGCTAAAAAGCCTCTAGTTTATGCCGACAATCAACGCTCATTCTGGGTCAGTAACGGTCAGGTTTTAAATAGTTTAATTGCACTGCGTGACGCTTTGGACGCAATGGAGAATGAAGTTTACCTTTATCACGCCGGAGAAGCGCATAATGACTTTGCAAACTGGGTGTCTGACGTACTTTGTGATACTACTTGCGCTTCAGATTTAAATAAAGCTAAGACTTTAAATTCAGCTCGAACAGCTGTAGTAAAGAACCTTAAAACTTACAAAATTTAATTTACTATGGCACGCTCAGTCACAATCGGAAACGGGAACATGCTCGTCGGACTCGACGGACGTGGTCAAGTTCGTGACTTATACTTTCCTTTTGTAGGAGAAGCTAATCATGTGAGTGGTGCCAGTGGAAGCTATGTTCACAGAATTGGAGTTTATGTTGATGGTCGTATCTCATGGCTTGATGATGCAGATTGGAAAATCACTTGCGGTCTAGATGAAGATTCTTGTGTCGGCACTTTGTTTGCTGAAAATATTGAATTAGGTGTCAGTATCGCGAGTCAGGATGCTGTGCATAATGAAAAGAATATTTTCTTACGACATTTTACTGTCCATAATAACCGTGGTGAAACCAGAACTATCAAGCTTTATTTAGCTCAACAATTTCGTATTTTTGAATCCAGACGCGGTGATACTGGTTTTTATGATCCCCGAGTTAATGCTGTGATTCACTACAAGGGAGATACGACGATCCTTGTTAATGCTGTTTGTGGTAAACAATCTTTTCAGGAATACAACATCGGATTGTTTGGGATTGAGGGAAAAGAAGGAACTTACCTTGATGCGGTAGATGGTAAATTAGAAAACAACCCAATTGAGCACGGCTCAGTTGATTCAGTGCTCGGTCTAACTTTAGAATTAGAAGGTAACACATCTAAAGATGTGTATTACTGGGTAGTGTGTGGATCTTCAGTAGCTGAAGTGCATACTTTAGATGAGCTGGTTCTAACTGACGGTCCAGATCGCCTAATTGCTTCAACTGAGGCTTATTGGCGAGCATGGTTAGAAAAGGAAGAGACAGACTTAGCAGTATTGCCGTCTGAATTACAGATTCTTTATCGTCGCTCGCTAATGGTAATGCGGGTTCATGCTGATAACCGCGGTGGTATTATTGCTTCGAGCGACACCGACATGCTTCATCATGGTCGAGATACTTATAGCTATGTTTGGCCTCGGGACGCCGCGATTATTGCTAATACGTTTGGCAAGACTGGTCATCCCGATGTCGCTAAACGCTTCTTTGAGTTTATGGCCAGTTGCTTAGAACCAAGTGGATATTTGATGCATAAATATCGAAGTGATGCGGTACTTGGTAGTTCGTGGCATCCGTGGATTATCAACGGTGAACCTCGTTTGCCGATACAGGAAGACGAAACAGCCACAGTAGTATTTATGCTCTGGGAATATTACGAACGCACCCGCGACATTGAATTTATTGAAACAATGTATAACACCTTTATTGAGCCGGCGGCAGAGTTTATGTGTTCGTATATCGAAGCTTCTACTGGTTTACCACAAGCTTCATTTGATCTTTGGGAAGAAAAATATGGTACTTCAACTTACACCGCGGCTTCAGTGTATGGTGGCTTAATGGCTGCGGCTAAATTTGCAAACTTACTTGGAAAAGACGAACCTTCCCGCACCTATCAAGCTGTCGCTCAACGGATTCAAACCGCCATCGGTACAATTTTGTTTGATGCTAATGAAGGCTTCTTTGTAAAGCATGTGCTGCATGGTGTAGATGATGAGCTTACTTACGATCGAACTATCGATACGAGTAGTTTGTATGGTCTACAACTATTTCGGGTGTTTGAAATTGATGATGAAAAAATGCTTAGAATGCTGGCAAAGGTTGAAGAAAAACTTCAAGTGCATGGCAACAGTAAAGGGTTCGTTCGTTACGAAGCCGATGCTTATTATCGTATGAGTGACGCTGATTCTCCAAATCCGTGGGTGATTACGACATTGTGGATTGCCCGTTTTTATATAGAAAAAGCTCAAAATTTAACAGATTTAAAATACCCGTTAGAACTTTTGGAATGGACTGCCTCACATGCTACAAGTGGTGGAGTGTTGGCCGAGCAGATGCATCCTCGCACCAGAGAACAATTATCAACTGCGCCCTTAGTATGGAGTCATGCTGAATTTGTGTTGGCTGTACAGGCATATCTTGAGCGAACAGAAGATTTGAAAAAACCAGACTAATAAAATCTAAAATAAAAAATATTCGCTATCAATGATAGCGAATATTTTTAATATAATGATAATCTATAAATATAAAAAATCCCCTAATAAAAGGGGACTAGTAAAAATGAATAAAATATAAATTTTATTCCCAAATCGCTGATTCACCACTACCGCCGTAAGGATCTACGACATACCATTTGCCGCCAGTATTTCTTTCGACAACAAAGTGTAAATGAGGTCCTACAGGACTAGAAGATGGTGCTACATCAGATACCCAACCAAGAATAGAACCTTTGGTTATATTGAGTGGTAGAGGTAAATTAAGTTGCATGTGAGTATAAGTTGTTTTGTATCCATTATTATGGATTACGGCAACTTGCCCCCATGAAGTTGTGATTTTACCAAGAGTGCCACTTGCAGCCGCTATTACTGGAGTATCTTCAGGTACTGCGAAATCGTAGCCCTTATGATTGTCGTACCACATGTAGACATTTGTACCGGGTGCCATATCAGTGTAATTTAATCCAGACACAGACCATTGAGCACCATTCAGCCTTTTGTATGACCATGGTGAGCTACTGTTTGTAAGAGGGTCACATGTTACATTTTTACCACCAACGTAGGCTAGACACCCGTCTTTAAAAGAGCCAACCTGACCCTTAAAAGTCTTGATGTAATTCCATCGATTATCATGGTCCATAACAGCCGTAACCGACGCAGTGGATTTTGTGTATCCAAGTGCTGGAAACTCAAGGAAACCAGCTGCGTACGAATTGCTTGAAAATAACAAACTCAGTAAAATAAGGAATATATATTTTTTCATTATAGCCTCCGGAGGCTTAATTGAATTGAGAAGAACTACATTTACTACCTAAAAAGCAGACGGCGCACGTAATGTATCATAGTTGTTTTTTTTTGCAAATGAAGTTATGCTGTTTAAAAGCTATTAATTATCATTATTTATGTCAAAAGGTAAATTTATTATTTTATTTCTAGGAGTATTTATTGTTGGTTTATTTGTAATTTTTTACGCAAATAAGGTAAATTATAAGAATAATGAAACAGTCGAGCTTCCGGTGACTCAAAAATCTCCGTATACTAATATTGCTATTTGGGATAGTTATGAAGACAAAGATGCTAAAATTACTTTCAAACACCCCGCCAACTTTAAAATTAGTCGTGGGGAAGAACTGGAAGAACCTCATGCATATAGCTTCAATATTATTTTACCGTCAGATAAATTAGAGGTAACTGAAGTTGATGCTATATTTATGGCAGTAATTCCATTAGAAGCTCCAGAAAAGTATGGCACTAGCACAGATGATATATTAAATAAATTAAGTAATAACAACGCTAATTTAAAGCAGATAGACACCATAAATGGATCAAAAATATTTTTTGACACCAAGGATGGAAATAATGCTTTCTATGTGGGTGAAAAAGCCGTATTTCATATTGTACTTGAAGGATACAATAAATCTATTTCAACCAAGGCAGATATAAATATTTGGGAAAATGACTACCCTCATTATGTAAAACTAATGGAGGGAATATTCTCTACATTTGAAGTAAGTCAATAATTTATTTTCAAACTTAGACAAAAATTAAATATGTCTTTTGTTTCTTTGATATAAATTTAAATGATTAAAATTGATGTGTCCAAGTTTTTTCCTGGTTGTTGTACGTTCCAATTGAAGTGCGATGAATATGCCAAGCCAACCCTTGAGTATCGAGTTTTTTGCCAATAATTTCGGCTAGTGAGCGCATATAAGTGCCAGATGAAGCAATGCAACGCAGGTGAATAATCTGGAAAGTGTCGAGTAGAAAGTTATCACTTTTAATATTTTCCCAATCTTGTCGTACGTCAACGCGGCGAAAATCGTTACCTAGAGCTTTGCGTAATTCGGTGACGGGTGGAATGGAATTTATTTTTTTCAATGCTTGTTCAACTAAATTGTTTTTAGTGATTGTTTCAGTTTTAATTATTTCGAGTGAATAGACTTCAGATTCTTTGGTCGGAATTTCAATTTCGTGTAAACGATTTTCGAGCGTCCACATATGCAGTGGTTTGCCTTTAATAGTCTTAGCGGAAAAATGTGGATAGGGGAGTTTAATTAGGCCGACTAGATTTGAAATAATTGTGTTTAAATTATTTAGCAAATCATCTGGAGTCGTTAACCTCTCAGATAGTTTTAGTCGACCTAACACATCATGGGTATCTGAACCAATTCCAAGTAATACCGAAAATTCGTATTCCTTATCGAGACTATGATAGCTGGTTTGATTTTTACACTCATCACCAATTAGAACAAGCAACTTACCTGAAGCCATCGGATCGAGCCGGCCGGCGTAAGCTAAAGGAGAGTTAATATAAGCTGGTTGAGTTGTGCGCCAGGCTTCAGCACAAGAAAGTGGAGTCTCTCCGACGGCTTTTTCTAAGACTACATATTTTTCCATGTCACCAGTTATAGCATTATCCAAGTGGATTGCCACCTAAAAATGAGTTGATTATCAGTAATAGGATAAATCCCCCGAGAGCTAAAATTACGTATTTCATAATATGTGCAGTATAGCAAAAAAGCATTATATTTTAATGTGCAGCTTTGGATAACCTGGAACCCTAAGTTCAAGAAATAACCGCAACACTTTAGTAACATAGAGTGTCATGAAATTATTTAACAGAATCAACTTCCGTGAAAGAGTGATCATCGAAACAAGATACTGTGTTGATAAAAAGAGCATGCGT
>JBEDID010000007.1:0-22058 GCA_041173745.1 Candidatus Parcubacteria bacterium
AGACAGATTCAAGTACTTCTACTTTTTCTCCATTTAAAGAAACTGCCCCACTCTCAATAAAAGTTCGAGCCTCGCGCTTACTGGTAGCTAAGCCAGTTTCAATTAAAATATCAATCAAAGTCATTCCTGATGTTATTTTTTGTTGGGGAGCATTTTCCAGTAGGATATTTTTCTCATCATCTCCCAACTGCTCTAAACTTTTTCCGCCAAACAATATCTCTGACACATTTTGTGACGCTTGAGCGGATTCGGCGCCGTGAACAATTTCAGTCACTGCTAAAGCCAAACTCTTTTGGGCGGCGCGTTGTCCAGGATTTAGTTTAAAATCTTGATTAATGACCTCAATTTCTTCCAGCGTTAAAAATGTAAACAGTTTTAAGTAATCAACGGCACTTTCATCACTAACATTGAGCCAAAATTGATAAAACTGGTAGGGCGAAGTTTTTGTTTCATCCAACCAAACAGCATTCCCTTCACTCTTTCCAAATTTTTTACCGGTCGCTTTATCAATTACCAAGGGTACAGTAATCGCAAACACTTCAGTTTGAGCTTTGCGCCGAATTAGCTCAACACCAGAAATAATATTCCCCCATTGATCAGAGCCCCCGATTTGAACCGTACAGCCTTTCGCTTGAAATAATTGGTAGTAATCAAAACCTTGGAGTAAAGGATAAGCAAATTCAGTGTAAGACAAACCAGTATCACTCGCCAACCGCGTCGCAATAGCATCTTTTTTAATCAACTCATTAACAGTGTAATGTTTACCAATGTCACGTAAAAAATCGATAAGTTTCAAATCACCCAACCAATCGTAATTATTAACAAATTCAATTTCATAGCCAACAAAAAACTTTTCCGCTTGAGCCTTGAGCTTAGACACATTATCGGCTACCGCTTGAGCATCTTTAAGCTGTCGCTCAGCGTCTGGCTTAGGGTCGCCAATCATGCCAGTTCCACCACCGACTAAAAATATAATTTTGTGACCAGTTTGGGCCAAATGACGGAGCAACAACCAAATCACCATATGACCAACATGAGCTGAATCTCCACTTGGGTCAATCCCTTGATATATGGTACGCTTCTCTCCACCAATAATATCTGATAAGTTAGCGGCCGAAATCTGATGGATAAAACCCCGCTCGGTTAGTTCATGTGCTAGATTCATATTGAAATAACTCTATCACATAATCGTACTAAGTCGTCTAGACAAGTTATGCTAATATTGGCTATATAATAAACAATTATTTATATGAAAATTCGCTCGTGGTTTCGTAAAAACTGGAAAGAGATGCTAATCGATCTGATGATTTTCGGTTTTGCGGCCTCTATTATCCTTGCTGCTGGGGTATTAATCTGGGTTTCCACTCTAAAAATACCAGACCTCTCGGCTTTTGAAGAACGGAAGGTTTTACAATCAACTAAAATTTATGACCGAACTGGTGAAATTCTTCTGTATGACCTCAACCAAGATGTAAAACGAACCGTTGTTCCGTTCGATGATATGTCGCGTTACATCAAGAATGCAACAGTCGCGATTGAAGACGATCAATTCTACAATCATATTGGAATTGATTTTATGGCAATCTTGCGCGCGGCTGTATCAAACTTAATGCACGGAAACTTAAGTGGCCAAGGTGGCTCAACCATCACTCAGCAAGTAATCAAAAACTCCATTCTTGATCACGAAAAAACCCTGACTCGAAAAGCTAAAGAGGCGATTCTTTCAATTAAACTTGAACGAATTCTTACCAAGGAACAAATCCTAGAAACTTATTTAAATGAATCGCCTTACGGCGGCACGATTTACGGAGTCGAGGAAGCTTCACGGGCATTCTTTGGCAAAAGTGCTAAAGACCTGACTCTTGCTGAAGCATCCTACTTAGCTGGCATTCCCCAAGCACCAACCTTCTTTTCACCTTATGGTAATAACCGTGAAGCGCTTGATAAGCGTCACTTGTTAGTTTTAGACAGGATGCGACTCAATGGTTTTATTACGGTTGAAGAATATGAAGAAGCTAAAGCTGTTACAGTAGAATTTCAACCTCAAGCAGTCTCTGGAATTCGAGCCCCACATTTTGTGATGTATGTAATTCAACAACTCGCGGAAAAGTTTGGTGAGGAAGCGATGGCCGAACAAGGTTTCCGAGTTATTACTACCCTTAATTGGGACCTCCAAAAAGAAGCGGAGCGGATTGTGGAGGAGAAAGTTGCCTTAAATACCACAAAGTATAGTGCCTCAAACGCTGGCCTTATCGCCACCGACCCTAAAACTGGTGACTTACTTGTGATGGTTGGGTCACGAGATTATTTCAGTAAAGATATTGACGGTAACTACAATGTCACCCTCGCTCCTCGCCAGCCAGGCTCATCAATTAAACCATTTGTGTATGCTAATGCGTTTCGCAAAGGCTACTTACCAAACACAATTCTTTTTGATGTAGCCACCCAATTCTCACCTCAATGTGATGCTTGGAGCACTAGTTCCGAATCACCTTGTTACGCTCCAAATAACTACAACCATAAATTTGTTGGACCAATCAGTATGCGTAACGCGCTCGCTCAATCACTCAACATTCCCGCTGTTAAAACCCTTTATTTAGCTGGCTTGAAAGACACCTTAAAATTCATGGCCAACATGGGCCTCACCACCCTTAATGACCCAGACCGCTACGGACTCACTTTAGTATTAGGTGGTGGCGAAGTACGTTTGATTGATATGACGTACGCTTATGGCGTTTTTGCTAACGGTGGTGTGCGCGCTGAACCTAGAAGTATTCTTCGGATTGAAGACAGTAAAAACAACATCATTGAAGAATCAGAAGTAAAAACAGAACGTGTTCTTAATGAAAATGTCGCCTATATGATTAGTGACATTCTCACTGACAACGTCGCGCGTATGCCACTTTGGGGAAATTATTCACTAATCAACTTCCCTGATCGTGATGTAGCAATAAAATCTGGTACTACTAATAATTTACGCGACGCTTGGATTATGGGTTATGCTGCCAACCTAGCGGTTGGAGCTTGGGTCGGCAACAATGACAACTCTCCCATGGGTGGCGGTCTCTCTGGTCTATTTACCGCTCCGATGTGGCGAGCTTTTCTGGACGTCGCTCTCCCTACCCTACCAGTAGAAACTTTCCCTCAACCACAAATAGTAACTGATGGTGTAAAACCGATTATTCGCGGTGAATACATAGACACTGCTTTAATCATCCAAAACCTACAAAACCAAGATAGTAACGCACCGCCAGTAGATATTGCCAATATCTATTCAAACATCCACACCATCCTCTACTATGTCGACCGTACCGACCCACTCGGACCACAGCCTACTAACCCAGCGAGTGACGGTCAGTACACTAACTGGGAATACGGTGTCCAAAAATGGAACAAGGAGACCTATGGCAACATTTTAAGCACAACCACTGCCTCAACCACAAGTAACACTCAAGAAGCCAAGCCGGCGGTTGAGAAGCCCACCACTAGTGGCCGGCGACGTAACAACAATAACTAGTAAGTAAAAACTCCATCAATATATTGATGGAGTTTTTTTATAAGTAGGATTATAAAATCACTTTTGGTGATCCGTCTGCTCCCAGCCGGGTTTTTAATATCCGTAAAATTTCCGAGTAGTGAAACTTTAATTCCGACTTAAGAATACTTGGAACCTGAATTGAAAGGGTGCGGGTAGACACGGTGTAGGTCACTTGCTTAAGTGTGACACTATACCCTGTCACTTCATTAATCACTTCTACACACACTTTTTCGACCGAAGCTTGGGGGGCTTTAATACGAGTCCGATACCGCTCAAACAAATCTCCAATCTGCTTCATTTTTTTTGGAACAGAATAGTCATCCATACCAGATTACTTATTCATCGGCATCACTAAATAGCGTAAACTTTTATCAGTCATTCCCTCCATTATCATCGCGCGGCCAATTCCAGCAAAACTCATTTTTACTGAATCGTCATGAATATAAGCTAATGGATCCATGATGTACTGCTGGTTGAAATTAAGCGTTAGTTCGTCTCCATCTACTAATGCTCTGACTGTATCGGTCGTATGACCAACTTCATTATTTTGCGAAGAAATAGTAATACTATTTTCAGTAATCATTAATGACACTTGACGAAACTTATTTAAAAAGATATTAGTCTTTTTAAAAGAGCGGAGTAAATCATCTTTTAAGACAGTCACGTGAGTAATAAATTCTTTCGGAATAATTTGCACATAATCTGGAAAGTTACCAGTCACCAATCGAGATGAAACGTACACTCCTCCAGGAAAACGCAAAGCACATTGATTATCGTTCGCAATCAAAACCGGGTCCTCCCCCACTACTTCACATACCCGAGCCAACTCCACCGCATTTTTCTGAGGAATCATAATTGATTGATCCAAAACTAAACCTTTTTGAGCCACTGTTTTCTCCATTAAACGAAAAGAGTCAGTCGCAACGAAGGTTAATGAATGCTCTTGTTTCTGCTGAATAAACACACTACCTAACTCTGGCTTGATTGACGTCTGAGAGGCCGCAAATGCCACGCTCTTGATGCCGTAAGCAAACATACCACCTTGTACTTGCATCTCCTCTCCTTGAAGCTGATTTAGCGTCGGAAACTCTTCTACTAAAAAAGTCTTGATTGAAGTGTTGGTGGAA
The DNA here is from genome assembly GCA_041173745.1 of Candidatus Parcubacteria bacterium. Classification (GTDB taxonomy): domain Bacteria; phylum Patescibacteriota; class Minisyncoccia; order Phycocordibacterales; family UBA918; genus OLB19. The sequence continues at coordinate 4,666 of JBEDID010000007.1, forward strand.
GTAGTTTCTAATTGTAAAACTTGATCTTCAGTTCGAAGGGTAATCTCTTTTTGAGAAATGAACTGAATACTTTGTAAAAAGATTTGGGCTGGTACTGCCACTACCCCGGCTTCGATTACGATTCCTGGTAAAGGAATCTCGATACTGATTTCTAAGTTGGTGGCTTGAATTGAAATCCCTGATTCGTTAGCTTCCAGACGAACACATTGCAACACTGGTAAAGTGACATGCTTGGTACTTATTCGACTAACGAGCTCTAGCGCTTGGGTTAATTCTTTGTGGGGGATAGTTATCTCCATATCTTTATTGTAATCTATTTTACTCTTTATTATTAGGGGTGTGGACTTGTGTAAAAGTGGAAAGTACGGCCTATTACTTATTGCTTACAGCCACGCAATCTCTAACATGGGTGTGGGTACGACCTTAATTGCTGTGGACGCAACTGGGGAGAAGTCTACCGCTCTCCAGAAATCACTTTTATTTGGGGATAACCTGCTCGTTTTATCCCACTAAAAATTGCGTTTTTAGAGACTTTGTCACCAGCTTCTTCACTCTTCTCCCCAGCCTACTCCCCGGTTATCTGCTTGCTTAATGTTAAAAAATAAACTCTAGTTTTCACTAGAGTTTATTTTTATCACTTTAGTAAAAGTCTGACTTGAGTGATTTCTTCCTCTAGGTCACTGTTGCCTTTTAATTCATTTTTAATCTTTTCACAAGAGTGAATGACAGTCGTATGGTCTCTCCCGCCCAGTTTCTTACCAATTGCAGGGTAAGAAACTTGGAAGTCTTCGCGGAGAATGTACATGATAATCTGGCGTGGCTTCACCACCTCTTTACGACGAGTTTTTTCGTAAATGCTAGCTTGGTCGATGTCGTAGTAACGAGCCACCTTTTCTACTACATCAGTAATAGCTAGGGTTTTACGTGGACGAGAACTATTTTTAATAATCGTTCGCACTTCATCAATCGCGAGGGTGCGACCAAGGAGTTGTGATTGACACATAATAGTGTTTAAAGCGCCCTCTAATTCCCGCACATTACCCTCAATACTTTGGGCTAAGTGTTCTACTACTTCATCTTGTAGTGTAATGCTGTTTTGGGCCGCCTTAGCGCGTAAAATTGCCGCCCGTGATTCTAAATCTGGAGCTGGTAGGTCAACAATCATTCCTTGAGAGAAACGTGATTGGAGGCGTTCTTGCATACCATTAAGGAGTGCTGGGTGTTGGTCACTAGAGAAAACAATTTGTTTGTTGTTGTCATGTAGTGCATTAAAAAGATGAAAGAGTTCTTCCTGAGTCTTTTCCTTAGTTGCTAAGAACTGGATGTCGTCCATGATAAGAACATCGTATTGTCGGTAACGGTCTTTGAAATTATTAGCACTACCACTCTGGAGAGCATTAAAGTAATCAACCGCAAACCTCTCACTGGTAACATAGAAAATCTTCTTGCCAGTTTTCTTAATCTGGTTCCCTACCGCTTGGATAAGGTGAGTTTTACCGTGACCGGTCTTACCATAAATAAAGAGCGGGTTATAAGTAATCCCGGGCTTCTCACTCACTGTCCGTGCCGCAGCATGTGCTAGTGCGTTGTATGGTCCAACCACAAAATTATCAAAAGAGTATTTCGGGTTTAGATTATCACTCTTATTAACATAATAATCTTCCAGTGGAAGCGCAGCATTAACGGTTTGATTTTTGGTTGATTCTTGCTTACGCTCATTACGTTGAGCTACAGTATATTCAACACTTCGAACATGCGGAGTAAGATCACGTAGGGTCTTTAGTATCATGGTGTGGAACTTGTCGTGTAACCAGTCTTTTACAAAAACACTTGGTACCCCAACCATCGCTGTCCCATCTTCTAAGGAGATGATGTGCGTGTCGCGAAACCAAGTTTTAAAGTTAGCAGTAGTGATAGAGAGCTCAATCTTTACTAACGCATCATCCCATAATTGTTTAATATCAACTTGTGCAGTTTGGACGATACTATTGGAAGTTGTTGCGTGAGTGATAGAGTTCATAATTTACACAAAATTGTTTGGTGATTAGCATTATACCTGTGTCAAAAATACTGTAAATATTGCGCACTCATTACTCTTAGTTTCCGATACATTTTTTGAATTAAAAAACGCAACTGGGGATAAACTGGGGATAACTTTTAACAGCTTATTTGCCCCCTATTGAATTATTTATAGATTCCTGTATAGTTCCGAGGTATTAATTCTATAGAATATGTCAAAAAGAACCTATCAACCAAGTAAGCAAAAGCGGGCTACCACCCATGGTTTCCTTGTGCGTTCAGCAACTACCGCCGGTCAAAAGGTGTTACAGGCTCGACGACGTAAGGGTCGCGCTCAACTTACAGTAAAAAAAGCTCAATAGAGCTTTTTTTGTTTTTATACTACAATCAGCTATATGTTTAAAAAAAGCGAGCGTTTAAGTCGGTCTGAGTTTGCTGTGTATTTTAAAACCGGTAAGCGTCACCACTTTCCCGACTGTACTATCATTACCTCCCCTGCCCTAACGCGAAAGGTGGCTGTGGTGGTGGGTAAAAAAGTATCTAAACGAGCAGTTGTACGGAATACTGTTCGTCGCCGTGTTTACGCTGCTTTGTATAAAGTATTGCAAACAACATCTCAAACCGAAACTGTAATTATTATTGTAAAACCAACCTACTCTACTCTGTCGCGCGCAGCAGCGGATGTTATTGTCAGCAAGTCAATTGCCCAAGTCATCAAAAGTACGTAGAATAGACACATTATGTTTAGCTCAATTTGGCACACGTTCTTTTTCGACCCAATCTACAACGCTCTGATATTTTTTATTAAAGTGATTCCCGGCGGAGATATTGGTTTAGCAATTATTGCCACTATCCTTTTAGTAAAAACCATCCTGCTCCCCCTTTCCATCAAAGCTGTTAAGACGCAAAAAGCAATGCGTGTTATTGAGCCCATTCTAAAAGAGCTTAAAGAAAAACATAAAGACGATAAACAAGGTCATGCCGAAGCGATGATGGCGATTTATAAAGATGCCGGTATGAATCCCCTCGCAAACATTGCACTGATTTTCCTACAAATTCCAATTATTATTGCTCTTTACTACGCAGTATCCAAAGGCGGCGGTGTAGCCTTGCCGGATATCAATCTCGATATCCTCTACTCGTTCATTTCCGCGCCCACGACAGTTACGATGAATTTCTTAGGGTTAATAGATATCACCCAAAAAAGTGTTATGTTGGCCCTAGGTGCCGGTATTACCCAGTACATCCTAGTTACTCTCACCATGCCTCCCCTACCGCCTGCTGTGCCCGGTGCAGCACCAGACATGAAAGCCGATTTTATGCGTAATATGCAAACGCAAATGCGCTATGTAATGCCAGTTATTATTGTCTTTATCTCCTACTCAATCTCCGCCGCTATCGCTCTCTACTTTATGGTTAGTAATCTGGTTACTATTGCTCAGGAATACGTGGTAAGAAAGCATCGGTAAAAAATTTTAGCCCTGACATAAGTGTAAAATATTTAAAAAAACACCTTACTAAGTAAGGTGTTTTTTTAGTCTACTTAGGTTTGACACAAAGACTATAGTGGCTTTGATTGAGAGGGTCGACAGTGAAGGTTCCCCCGCCTGTAGTGCACTCAGTATTCCTAGCGGTAATTTCGTCTGGTGTGCAGGTTCGAGAGGGGGTGAAAAAACCTGTAAATGAAAAACTACAGCTCGGTGTTCGAGTAATGGTCTGTGTAGCAGGATTCACTATATTTGATGTGTAACATCGGCTATTGCCCTTGATGTCGGAATCACCTGCTCTGCCAGCATCTTTGCACTGTTGAATGAAGATTGCTCGATCTCTTGAATCGTCAGTTGTGAATGCATTATACACACCACCATATACTTGAGAGTTGGCCAAAAGGTTATATTCTGAAGTTGGAACCGTCGGGTTGTAGTTTCGTACAGGTACAGGGGTAAGAGAAATATCTACATTAGTAATATTAGGATTAATTACCGTTAAAATCAAAACAGCCGACAAAACTACCAGTAAGCCAATAAGCGCTCCTTGAATATCTTTTTTAGCCTCACCTTTAGCTGGAACAACATCAGTCAACATCCATTTAACACCGCCAATCACAATTTTGATCACCGCTAAAAGAGCTGCGATACTAATTGATGCGATGTATAGTGCTTTGATGTAGGAATTAAAGTCGGTGTTGGGATCGGTTACGCCTGGGATTCCAACTAACGGACGGTACCCCGCCGCGTCAACCATCGCTAAAGGAAGAAAGATGATGATGGTTGCTATAAAAGCTATGAGTCGCATAATAATTATGATATTAATGATTAATTACCGACTTTTATATCTCGTTTATAAAGCCATAAGGTTTGGTCGTTCTTGTTTATGAAGTAGACATGGTTCTCGGGAGCGTTCAATGAAGTGTCAATAATATCAATACCACGACCACTCTCTTTTGAGACATCTGATAATAGGTTGATAGTGTTGGCATTTATATCTAATTCCCACAACATATCGCTGAAGGCGGTTACTCCTTGGTACCAAGTGTCGGGGACAGATTGGCTGTAAGTTGTGGAGTCTTCACCACAAATAAAGACTGATTTTTTAGTCTTACTACTAGTACATTTTTCAGGAATAAATGTAAATGAAGTCGGAGTAACCAACTTTGTTTCCATGTCATATAAATAACTCTGGTAAATTTTGGGTGTGCGAATGCTATAAACTAGAAATTTACTATTTCCGTACATCGATAAACCATAACCAGAAATTGGCTGTCGCTGTACTTTTCCGTTTTGTATTAAGTAAGCATACCCTTCTAGTTGGCTGCTAGCTTTAGGGTAGGCATAATGAACATCTGTTGCTGAATTTCCCCATACAATCGCTGCTTCGATAAAAGGAATCGTAAACAAGTTCTTGCTAGTGTTTGTCGTTGGGTTATATTCCTTCCCTACTACTGAGCTTCCGCTTCTAACAGCATAAAGAAAAGTACTATCTAAGGCCTTAAATGAAACGACTTGTTCATCAATAGTTACTAGAGTTAAAGTGTGATCATTGTCATTAATGGTTCCCACGACAGTGTCTTTTTTGTTGCCAGATTCAGACTGAACCATGACAAATTTTCCATCACCAGTGATTTCCCCTTGGCGGGCAAAATTAATGGTTGTTGTAGTTATATCCCTCTCTTCCCCAGTAGTGAGGTCGATTGAGCCAATGTTTCCTGTTCCAGATTTAATATACATTACTATTGAAGATGAGCTACCTGTGGTAATTAATTCCCGGTACCCAGCCGTTGGTTTAGTGGTTAGCTGGATTAGTTTTTTGTCACTAATAACATTCACTATCGGCTCAGTCCCTGTGGCTGATGTGTCTATTACTGATTCAGTATTTCCATCGATATTTAAAGCGGTAAATTGGCCGTTGTCAGTTTTTGGGGTACTAAAGAAAAGGATGTACGCCCACACTGCGAGCAGTAGAATTACTACTACTGTGCCGACGATAATAAAGATTGGTCTTTTCATATATTAGTTAGAAATTTATTTGCGTATTACCCTCAGCGCCTTGTAAGAATTGCGTCGTGTCTCGGACATGAAATGATAGTAAGGTATTTCCAGTTGTTCCGCTTGGCTGGACGGTCACTTCATAAGGATTGTTTCCAACGTTGGTGTAATTACCATTAGTTACTTTCCATTCGTGAACAACAGGATTGTTGTATACTTGAATATCAAGATTGTAGGGTTCAGCTCGCACAGTTGTGTTGTTGCTAGTTTCAATCACTGATTCAGCAATAGCTTTTTCACTGATGCCAAACAAAGAACTTACTTCATAGAATAAAATCTTAGGCTCGACTGAAGGAATGCTAATATTTCGGCTGGTGATAATTGTGCCGTTTAGTTCTGAAATTTGCACGGAGAGAGTAAATTGTCGACCGATCGGTGCTGGAAAAGATACCTGGTTTCGTCCTCGGATAGCACCTCCGTCCAAGACTTTGTTGTTTATTTTCCAAACATACATTAAATCAGTATCATAAAAACCAGTATCAGAAATTAACGCTGTGGCGTTTATGGTGCTGCCAATACTCGGTAAGGCTCGACCAAGGTAGAATCCAGGGGTTCTAGTTTGAGGTTCGATAATGATGTCTAAATATACCGGGTGGATATTCTCCTGAATAATTTTTTCATAACCACTTTCCTTGGTTAGAACGGCACGGACGTTCTGAGTTTTCCCTACAGTAGTAGCAACGAAATTTATCTGCCGTTGGTTTCGGCTGTTTGGAACTTCAGTGCCATCAATAATCCAAGTAATTGATGCGCCATAAACACTACCACTAGAATCCTCAAGTGAAGCTGTTACGCTTTCACCAGGTTGTGGGCTGTTGGGTTGTAGTGTGATTCCAAGCTCAGGATTAAGGTTAAGTGTGTCGTTATTAATTTGGGCAAAAATTGGAGTGGTCGCAAATAGACTCAACAGGGTTATAGAAAATAATATTAGTGTCCTCATGTTGGTAATAATAACAGATTATTACTCTGAATTTTGTTATATACACTAATTTGTGGGGAAATTGAGCAACTTGTAACTTTGCTGTAATCAGTAGAAATGTGTTTAGTGTAAAATACTTGACTACCTTTTTATTTAGGGTGTCGCTGCACTGCCATTGTCCATAAGTAAAACCAAGGAAAAAGGTTTAAAAGTGGTATTGTATATCCAACTAAGGCTAATATAAACGCACCTATTTTTGACCCGCTACCTTGTCCCCCCAATGGTGAGAAATTAGATAACTTATAGGTTAAATATATCCCAATCAAAGTAACTAAACCAAAAGCAAACATTATAATTTCAGTGATAAGCCAGAAATTTAATGGGTCTAACATAGATAAGTCAATACTAAGGGCATCCATGACTACATCGGTTGCTTTAGAGACGGTGTCGATAACCGCATTACCTATAACTTTTGCTCCTTTGTTTAGTAAAGCATCGCCATCAGCCACCTTATTAGCCGCACTTACTGCGCTCATTCCTGCCGCAATACCAAAAAGTACAATATTAAGAATCGCAAATGGAACCTGGAAAACTAACCAAGTATATATACCTCCAGAACGAACAAAACTGTTTACTCCGAAAGCACGGAGTCTAGCCTCTTTAAGCCCAGCTGTTTGAAGGAGAGGCTCATTACTATTTATTTTGTTGATGGATGATTCTGTTATAATTTGAGATTCTTGCCTGTCGTCCAAATAGTTTGAAACGTCGACATTACGAATGGCAGAGGGGTTATGTTTATCGTCAGTTGGCTGTATCCCTTTAGTGGCGTAGGCAGCGTTAAATTGCTCATCAGTAGGTTTGTGATAGTCAGGGTCATTGCTGGCAAATTTAACGTTTCTGATTGTGCCGTAAGGTTGTCTGTTGCGTTGTTGGCCGGGCGCAGCTACTGCCCCCTTTGTTTCAGGTGAGGAGTAATTGTTTGGATATACTGCCCTCGATTCTGCCATGATAAATAATTATACTACACTCTGGAGGCTTGAAGCTCCTCGCGCGCTTGTTTAATTTGAAGTAATTGGGAGGGGTCGGAAGTGATGATCTGATCTTCGGTGTATGAAGCAATCACTTTAATCGCCACATGCTTTAAGCCAGCGAAGAAAATCCCCTCCCCCACATTAGATTCCAACAGGAGGAATTTTTCCTCATCGGTCAGGTTAAAAGTTTTTTGAATGTTATCAATCGCGGTGGGAGATTGTTTCATTAGGAGTTGAATGGATGAGTTGGTAATCATCGGTACACCGTAAGGTGAGCGCAAAAAGTCGTCGACGTCTTGCGTGATAGTCGCGATACCAAGATAGTACTTTCGACCACGTTTGGCGAGACTGAAGAGGAAGGAAGCAGTGTCTTCAGATTTCATCATCCACCAAGCCTCATCAATTACCATTAGGCGTTTAGCTAAGCGGCGGCGAATTGAGCCCCAAATGAAGTTGGTAATGATATACATCGCAATAGTTTTGAGTTCGTCCTCCATGTCGCGAAGGGAGAAGACGACAAACTTCTGGTTGATATCAACGTTGGTCGGCTTATTCATAAACCCAGACCAAGTACCAGAAGTGTATTTTCCTAAGCGCGTGATTAGTGAAGAGCTGCCATCCATACCAGCTAACACCATTTCAAAGTCGGCCAAAAGTGGTGGTTCCATGTCGGAGAAATCTGTGTCACCGGTAATGTCTTTCAAAGCGTAGGTTTCTTGAACAGCTAAGTCAATCAAAGTCTCCTCTTCTGGTGTTAAGCCGCCCAACATTAATCTAAAAAGACCAATTAATTCGATCACATGTGAGCGTAAAATATCCCGTGGATCTTCATCGGCGGTAGGTGGAGGTAAATCAAACGGGTTAACATGGTGGTCAGACGAAAGTGAAATGTTAAAGAAACGACCACCCGTCGCATCTGCCAAAAATTCGTATTCACGCTCTGGGTCGAGCACAATTACTTCAGTGCCAAACATAAGAGAGCGTAGAATTTCAAGCTTGAGAGTATAAGACTTCCCTGCTCCTGAGGTGGCAAAAGTTACAGAGTTGTAGTTGGTGAGTGAGAAACGGTCAAATAGTACCAACGATGAATTGTGGCGGTTTATGCCGTATAGAATCCCACTGTCGGAAGTAAGGTCAAAGGAAGTGAAGGGAAAAAAGCTAGAAAGCGGTTCGGAGTTGAATTTACTGTGTACTAACAACTCATCAGTGGCCAAAGGTAAAACACTCCGTATCCCCTGCTCCTGCTGAAAGAGGGCTGGTTTTACCGATATTAGTCGGGCGTCTAAAATACCGCGTATATCATTTTCCGTGCGATTTATTTCGGCATCATTTTCACCGTAAATAGAAATATAAAAACCAACATTAAATAGTTTTTCTTCAGCTTGTTGAAGCTTGTCGCGTAATTCCTCAATGTTTCGGTAGGCGGCCTCAAGTTGTGGGTCGCGCACCTCCCCCTTTTCTGACTTGATGTTAATTTGACTTTGTACTTCAGCTACCTTTTTCTGGAGCTTTTTAAGAGTTTCGGCCGTATCAATTGGGTGAATGAAAATGGAAATATCCAGTTCTTTAGCTAAATTGAGTACCGGTTCAATCCAACCATCATTAAGATAGCGTGGATAAGATACTGTGTAATATACTCGCGCATTAATACCACTGACATTTATGCCACGCGGAGTGATACTGACGGCGGAAGGAGCAATAATGTCAGTTAAGGTGAGCAGCTGATTACTTAACTTCCCTTCTGCTTCCGTAATGTTTTTTGGTTGTAGTGAATCTAAAAATCCCATATAAAATTAATTGTTTACTTCAGGCGCTGTTCCGGTCGGGTCACTGGGGTTATAAAGGTGATAATACAACTCAACCAAATCATCTTTCTGGAGTGAAACAGTTCTGACACCAACACGAGCTAGTCCTTCCGTCACCATCCCCACCCGTTGTTCTAATTGAATGCGGTGCTCCTCAAACTGATTGTTGCTCGGTAAACTAGAATCAGTGGTGGGTTTAGAAAAGAGATTGGTAATTCCTTTGGTGATATTTAATACAGCGGGTGTATAAGGAATCACTACAAAAAAGTTTTTGCTCATAACATCAACATCCTCAGTAAAAGTCCTGATAAATTCGATATACTCTCGGAGCTGTATGCGCATTAGGTCGTTGTCTTGCTTAACTTCTAAGGTGCCTAACAGAGCTAAATATGGTTCGATGTTCAGCTTGCGTGACTGGATGTATATCTGAAGGGTGAAATCAAGCGTGTTAATGAACTGTTGGAATTGCATTAACACCGCCTTTTGTTCATCGAGTGATTTGAGGGCAAAGTTAATGGATGAAGCCAAGAGCACCATACACATTTGTCCATTTTTTTGAATGACCACATTTTCTTTGATGTCTCGAATTGAGACAAAGTCTTGAGTGGTAGATTTAGCTTGTGTCATGTTACTCTTTTTTTTGTAAGGCTTGTAATTCTAATCTGCGCGCGAGCGAAGTGATATTTTGACCGGTTGTTTTTTTAGTAAAATTACTCTGAGAACTAGTCGGCCTGGTCGAGCCAGGGGCGAATGAAGTTTTATGCACAATGTCTTCTTTTTGGCGCCATAAATATAGCCGTTGGCGACTCACATAATTTAGAATTGCTTCTAAGAAAAAAGAAAAAGGTCGATTGTTGACTGGATAAAAAGCCAATGCTCCCGATAGAATGGCTAGTGGTAAGCCAAGAATAACAAATAATAAAAAGGGTAAAGTGAAAAACATCACCGCGGACATTCCGACTCCCCCACTAAGATAAAGGAATTGCCGCCAAGTTAATGGGCCAAAAATCTTATCTTCGATTTCAATAAATTGTGGTACCTCAAAACGCATACACCACCATTATACATGGTGGTGGTGTCGGTTGCGATGAAAACTTTGCGTCTATCCACAGGCAGAGATAATCGCTACTGATTATCAGGTCTGCGTAATAAGGATTCTTGCGAAGAAGTATAGGTAATTTCTTCCGGCACTCCATGCCCAGTCTGCATGTCACGCGCCATGGTGCGAATATGAGGAATGTTGTGTACTTGTTCAAGCGCAGCTTCTGTCTCGGCGATGTCATCCGTCAGGTCATCAGTAGAAGCTATAGGAACAAAATCTTGATCTAAGAAATCAGTCAAGTCAGCAGTAATTTTTAAAGCTTGTTCGTGACTAATGTTGAGTGTCTCAGACAAATCCTTCGGCAATTCAGTCCTAAGACGTAGATTTAGAACAACATCACCCACTAAAATAGCGTAATTTTTATATTGCTCACCTTCAGTAATTTTGTGCTTACTTGCAATTTCCTGCAAGCGTCGACCACTAGCCGGATCAGAATACAAGAAACGTTGTTTCTTAGTCGCTGACTCAAAGGCTATATCACATTGTTCATTAGTAATCTTCATATTATTTTGTTATAAATTTGGAAATAATTATGACCACTTACGCAAACCTTGTGAGCTATTTAAGTAGTCTATCATATCAGTAGTGTTCGCTCCGTTTGCTGGATTACGAATTGCACTTGCTAGTTCTCTACGTTGGATCAAAGTTATATCTTTATTGGCAACAAGTATTGCCGCTAATACATCCTTATCAATTTTCTTTATATTCTCAGTGTCTACTGTTTGTGGACCAGATGGATTAGTAGGGTCTGTTGGATAAATAAACACTTCAAGTGGTAGACTGGCAATTTCTGCCGCCTTTTTTACTTTTGAGTAAACGTCAGGAGTTGATTTAGAGTTATGGTTGAATAATCTTTTACGTTCCTCTGGATCGGTGCTCCTCGCAGCTTTAATTATGTTGCTCTTACGGCCCGCTACGTAGCTACCTTTTTGTCCCTCTGTAAATGAATCACTCTTCTTAACAGCCTCCATTTGACTCTCTGAGAATAGGTGTGAATTTTCTCTGATAAAACTATCTCCCAATGTTTCGATTTGCTTGATAGATAGTCGCTGAAGGTTTTCGGATATTATTTTGCCGTTTTCAACGTATGTTTTTTTAATTGAGTTTGTTCTGGCATCAGATATTTTACTCTTGTCGCCCGAATTAATTTTGTCACTGTCCATCAGTTTGTCGAATTGACCACCCTTTAGTTTTCCTACTACACTATCAAACATTGCTCGGTCACCAACAAACATTTCTTCTAATTGTTTTTGAGAAAGGTCATTTATAGTAGTTTGTGCTTTTGCAATCGCTGTTTCACGGGCTTGCTCAGCAGCATCTAAGGCGGGGCCACTAAGCGAACTAAGGCTGACAACTTTACCAGTTGCTGGATCAATTATGTTTCCAGCAGCGTGATTAATTTCAGCATCTCGACCATGTTTTAGGGCTTGAGCGTTTTCAAATCTGTTATTTATGTTAGCTGCATGCGTAGTGTCTTGTTCAACAGTCGTGCTTAAGCCAAACTTTGCGCCCTGCATAGCTCCTGTAGCACCACGGATTACACGATCAGCACCAGTGGTACGAGCGGCCCAGCCTGCACGAGTATCAGAGGCTTGAAGGTGGTTAAATCTTCTTTCAAGAGCTCCTCCGGCAGCGGTAGAAGTAGCTCGAGCAGCTCGTCCGGCTGTTTGTGAGGCAACAAATCTAGTGCTGTTGGTAGCATAACGTCGAGCGCGACCGGTGAGGTTTTTTCCAAAACTCATAGCACTACTAGCACCATCAGCGCCCATTTTTTGGCCCACTACTACAGCTGCTACCAAGAAGATACAAGCAAGAATAAAGGGTGGAAGGGTGGTTTGAATAGACTTTACTCCAGCATCACCACCTGAGATAAAGGCATTAGCAAAACTAATTTTTCCACCAGCTACCGAACCTTGGTTGTAGAATGCATCAATTACTTTGGCTGCAAAATAAATTAGCAGCACATACACGGGCGCATAAAAAGCCTTACCTAAGAATTTTTTCCAATACGCATCGGTGTAAGATTGCATTGATGGAAAGACCCAGCCAATGAACATTAATGGTGATAACACCATAAATAAAGCCAGTACAGCATAACGAATAATTAACATTATTCCGCCCACTGCAAACACAAACGAAGCAACGATAAATATCATAGCTGTACCAAAAATATATCCCCAAATTGAACCACCCGCTTCGCTTCTTTGGATTTCACCAGGTATCTCTTCACCCCATGATGTTTGAAGTCCGATGTTATTCATGAAATATAATGAAATATCTGAATTTACTCCAGGAACCTGAGGAAAACCATTGATAACTATCTGAGTAGCCGTAATATTAGACAGGTCAACAATAAACTTTGTGATATAAAGACTGAAGTTTACCAACAAAGCGGCCATGATTAAGTGGATTAGCCATCTTCTGGTGCCAGAATCATCACTATTTAGAATCATTTTAAAACCAATATAAACCAGTCCGAAAATAAAAGTGAGGTTGAAGAAATCGCGTACTCCTTGCCATAAAGTATCAACTGCTACTCCTACCCCAGAATCAAGAAAATTATCACCAAAACCAATCACAAACTGATTGATGCCCACATCCAACAATAGTCCTGAGATAGCTAGGATTCTACCAAAAACACCGTTTACAATTGCCCAGAGAATATCTTGAATGGCTGTACTTACTGAAGCATGGGCAAATGATGCACTACCAATGAAGAAGAAGCCGGTAAGTAGAATTATAGAAAGGTGTTTTTTAAAGTAATTCATAGTGTCTATTGCTTAATGCTTCCCCAAGCACTAACTTGAACCTGTATTTCTTGAACTGAGTAGATTTTAAGTTGATTGAATTGTTGGTTTATCTCGGTCATTCTTGCATTGGTAGTCGCGGAATTTTGCATTTCAGCAATTGCTGCGGTTAAAATAGGAATGTAAATATTTGTATTAGTAATTACATCTAGAGTCTCGATTAAGGCAGCATTAGCATCGGCTATGTTTGAACTAGTGGCTAGGAAAGTTGAGAATATCGTTTTGTAAACTAGAGCTTGGGCTTGAAAGTTCTGTTGATTTGTAAGAGCATTTTGCATCAACGCGACTACATTGTCGTAATTAACTAGCCCACCAGCCTCAGTGTTAACTGCACTCGTGTAGGATCCCCCGCTGTATCCTGCATATGTGTGTCCTGTTCCGCCAGAAAGACCAAGTAATCCTGCGGCACCAGTGATAGCTTTGTTGGCTAGTTGGTTAAGAAGTGCACCAATTATTTCATCAATTTCATCAGCCGCTATGAGGCTCTGACGCCCACTGTCTAGGTTTGATGATAATGCATCGACAATAGTTTTACCGGGAGTTGAGATGTAGCATTCTTCTTTGGGTCCAACATCACTACTGACTGATTCACAGACTTCGTTTGAAAGAAATCCCTGGCCAAAATTTAGGATTGATAATTTCTCGCCTTTAGCGTTAATGATAGCTGCCTCAGCGCCAAGTTCGGCTGACAACATGCTACCGTAGGGTGTAAAGCGTTCTGGAGAGGCTGATATATCGAGCCAGTCACCCCACCCACCTTCTGAGAAACTACCTTTCGCACCAGAAAGAAAGCCTTCTATGTTATCGATAACTCCAGATAGAGAACAATCAGCCGGTGCCGTTTCATTTACTCGGTTATGTTGATATTGGATTGATAAGGCAATTTGAACGTCTAACTTAAAGGGTGAGCAGATAAACGAACCGATTGCTCCAAGGTCCTTTATGTATTGACCAGCGGCATTATCTGCTTCTTCCAATAGTGTTCCCAGAAGATCTTGTACAAAAGCCGGACTACCCTTAAATCCAGTATTAATCCAATTTACAAGACTTCCAACCATGGAGGAGATGATTGCCTTGGCAATTGCCCAAGCAATACCATCCAATATAAATTCTTTTGTGTAGATTGAATTTGTAGCAAAGGATGTTATTCCATTGAATACAGCTGAAAGTGTATTTTTGGCAGCGCTGACTGTGTTGGCTATAGTATTAGCAGTGGCTTCAGTTAATAAGTCTGTTGTTACTCCATAAATCAACACATTTTCAAACCAATTAGTTGGATCATACACAATTTCTTGCGCATTAGCGTCTTGGACTGACTGTGGAATATAAACAGCCATGAATGCAAAAACTGTCAACGTTGTAGCAAACAGGATTTTTTTCAGAATTGTAAAAAAAGTATCCATAGTAATTTAGTTATTGTTTATAATCAGGACTAAAAATTCCAAAGAGAATAGCAGGGTCATCTTTATGGAAAATCTTTCCATACTTCTTAATTCCTTTGTATATGTTTTGTAGCGCATATCCGAGCCCAGTTGCATCTTCATCGTAACGCTTCAGATATAGTAAAGTTACCACAGGATCGTCAAGTATCGTCGAAAAAGCTGAAACATCTTCAGAAATAGCTTGGTAGGTATTAATAAGATCAAGGTGTTCTTTAACTAGTAAGGCTGGGACGGGAATTTTGAGAGTATCATCACGATAGTTGTTGTATACCCCGAGAATTGCTTTTAGTTCTGGTGCACGAGTAGAATTTTTGTTGACAAGGATGTCGTATAAGATCGTTAATTCCCCGTCCTTATTTGGTAAGCTGTATTTAAGTATGGTGGCAGCCACAGTATTGGCGTAATTCCGTAGGTCATCCTCGGTCCAGTTATCGATAACACTAATGTCTGCTGTGTCGTATATTTTGTGTTCAACGCTATTTACCAAACGGTCTGCGGTTAGGTTAACTAATTCTTCCTTGCTCTTTCCAACAGGACCGCTGCTTTTTGATATGACGAGATTTTCAATTAGGTCGATACTCATTTTTCCGGTTAGAGTGTCAGGTAGAATATAGGTAGAAGAAGGAACGTTTATTCGCACTGGTTTAGCAGTAATGAATTCGTCACGCCAGTCCTCCACTCCGTTGCTGTCTGTGTCGGTAATACTGATTGAAGTTCGGATTGGTGCAGCGGCGATAACTTCTGCGACTACTACGGGTGGTTTTGGGGTGGTGATATTTTTAATTGTAAAAGCTCCAGCTATTAGAGCAAAGCCAATAATGGTAGCTCCAACAACCTTAGCGTTAATTTGCCCTTGCATATACCTGTTAGTATAACAGTCTATGAACATCATTTTTATAAATGTACCCACATTTATGTAGTAACCTGTGTATAAGGTGTTAGTAAGCTATGGATATTATTGTTTTGAGCGTAAGTTTTCAATTTCGGTAGTGAGCTTGACCCAATTTGTTAATGAAATGTCCTCGGCTCTAACTGTCAGTGATAAGTTTAGATTATCAAATATTGACCCTAATTCCGCTCGAGAAAGCTCACCAGATAAATTGCTTAGGAGCTGCTTGCGTTTTTGTCCAAATCCTAAGTGAAGGAGATAAAAAAAACGTTCGGCGTCTAAAGTATTAAAATTTTCCCTTTGAATTCCGGTAACAGCAATAATTGCCGAGTCGACTTTAGGTGGCGGTGTAAAATGTCCTCTTTTTACTGTACATATATATGTCGGGTCACCAAACACTTTGATTGAAAGTGAAAGCAGTGATTCTTTTTTATCGCGCGCAATCCGCTCAGCGACTTCTTTTTGAACTAAAAAAACTAACGTGGTCGGTTGGCAGTGGTTGTCCAGTAAACTACGAAACAGCAGTCCTGACAGATAATAAGGAATATTAGAAACTGCTTTATAACCTTGATTTACAAGGTTAAAGTCAGTTAAGTTAAGCACCCGAGCATCGTGATGGTGAACAGTGAGTTGGCCACTAGCAAGCGCTTCTGAGAAAGAATCTTTAAGTGACTCAATGGCTCGTAAATCTGCTTCTATAGCAATTACTTTTGCTCCCCGAGCAAGAATTTCCCGAGTTAATACTCCTGTACCAGGGCCAATTTCCAGTACAATATCCCCCACTTGCACGTCCGCTGCGTCACACATTTTTTTCGGCACGTAGTCGCTATTAAGAAAATGCTGACCCAGCGACTTTTTGTGTTCGAAATTTAGAGACATATATTTTATTGCTAATCCAAATAAATCGTTGTTTCGTAACCAGAAGCTTTGCCTCTTCCTAACGGTTCAGCCTGTTCAACATGTTCTTTACTAATGTCATTCAAGAATGATGACGGCATATTGACTCTTTGTTGACCGAAAATAGTACGCATGTGCGCGTAACTTAGGTATATTTTCTTCTCGGCGCGGGTTAGCGCGACGTAAAATAGTCGTCGTTCTTCTTCTTGGTCTGTTTGTCCGTCACCTAGTCTTTCGTGTGGAAAAAGCCCTTCTTCCAGTCCTGTAATGAACACACTAGAAAATTCCAGTCCTTTGGCAGAGTGAATAGTCATCAGTCGAACAGCGTTTTGTTCCTCTTTATCTTTAAGTTCATCCTGGTCACTTTGTAGAGCGGCTGTTTCAAGTAATTGCTCAACCGCTTCACTAGGGTCAACTTCGTTAAAACGACTAGCTAAAGTAACTAACTCCCGGAGATTTTCTAATCGTTCTAAAGCATCCTCAGTCCCTTCGAGCTTGAGCATATCTTCTATACCACTTCGCACCATAATGAATTTTATGGTGTCAGATAAGGGTTTTTCGACAGCTACTTTAGCTATTTCAGACATAATTTTATCAAATAGCTCCACTTTAGCTAAAGCGCCCTTATTGAGATCAGCTCGTTTACCTTCTATAACTTTGAGCATGGTTACTTTACCAATCCCCCGCGCTGGCTCGTTAATAACACGAGTTAAATCGGCGTTGCTGCCCGGATTCAAGGCAAATCGGAGATAAGATAAAACATCTTTTACTTCCTTGCGCTCAAAAAACTTGGTGCCTAAAAGTTGGTATGGCACATCAAAGCTAAGAAAGGCTTCTTCTAGGGAGCGGGATTGGAAGTTGGTGCGGTAAAGTATGGCGATAGAGGATGGGTCGGCGCCGTCGGCAATCAATGTTTGAGCCGTCAAAGCTACATATT
>JBEDID010000008.1:0-21943 GCA_041173745.1 Candidatus Parcubacteria bacterium
TCTTATATCTTAAAATGTGATAAATTGAGATTAACATTACATGCTGATTATTTACTTATTTGCGTTGTAGCGTTAGAAACTGGAGATACCGCAATGGTGGTCTCCCTCATATAAAACAGGTTGCTCACGCAACCTGTTATTTTTATCTAGCTTGTCGATCACGCTTACGTTTACGAACAAACTTTTTCCTCTCGGTTTCCAAGTAAGGATTGTCCTTTTTACCAATCCTCCGCACAGGAATGTCATATAACTGACAAAGCTGATTTACTGTTGCAGTAAAGTCTAAATGATCTATAGCCATCAAGAACTTTATGGCATTTCCCGAGGCACCACAGCCGTAACAAATGTATGATTGGGTAGAAGGATAAACAACGAAACTAGGTTTTGTTTCAGTATGAAACGGACAAAGGCAGCGAAAAGTCGTACCACTCTTTTTTAGCGATATATAGTTATTTATAACATCGACAATATCTGCCCTTACAAGCAAACAGTCGATAAATTCTTCAGAGAACATAATCATCACCCCTACAGTTGATTTACAAGACTTTCCATATATTATGATTATATGAGTATAAATGCAATTAAAATATGAATTACTGGCTAATGAAAAGCGAACCTGAGGGATATTCGATTGATGACCTCAAGCGCGATAACATCGAACCCTGGACTGGTGTGCGTAATTATCAGGTGCGCAATATGCTGCGTGATGATTTTAAAAAAGGTGATTGTGCTTTGTTCTATCATTCCAATACCGGTAAAGAAACTGGAGTAGTGGGGGAGATGAAAGTGGTAAAAACTGCTTATCCTGACCTGACCCAATTCGATAAAAATAGTAAGTATTTTGACCCAAAAGCTACGCTAGAAAATCCACGCTGGTTTTGTGTGGATGTAAAGTTTGTTAAAAAATTTCCGACCGTGATAACTTTAGCAGAAATGAAACTAGATCCAGCTTTGGCAAATTTTCCAGTTTTAAAGCAGGGGAGTCGTTTGTCCGTAATGCCTATTGCTGAAAAAGATTATAGGCATATTATTTCACTAAGCTGATTTGCTTAGTGCAGAATTGAAAAATCTGAGTATAATCTTCCTACATGAAAATTGGCTTTTTTGATTCGGGTTTAGGGGGACTGACTATTCTTAAGGCAGTAGCTAAAGAATTGCCGCAGTATGATTATGTGTATTATGGCGACACAGCTAATTTGCCGTACGGCGACAAAACTGAAGAGGAGATATATCGTTTAACCCAGATTGGGATGGAATATTTATTTGCAGCTGATTGCTTACTAATTGTCATTGCTTGCAATACGGCTTCGGCTGAAACAGCTAGGCGCTTGCAGAATGAATTTATTCCCGATAAATATCCAGACCGAAAAATTCTTGGCATTATTATTCCGACAATAGAAGTGTTGGATTATGAAGAAGTTACAAAAGTTACTTTAATTGGTACGAAGCGCACAGTGGAGTCGGCTAAGTATGTCCGTGAATTAGAATTGAAAAATAATAGTAATGTTCAGTTTTCCCAAATTGCGACTCCTGAGCTGGTGCCTCTAATTGAGCTAGGGGAGATTGAAGTGGCAGTGACAGCTGCCATTACTCGTATTGAAAGTGAAGCGGGAGAGAGTGATGTGGTGGTCTTGGGTTGTACTCATTACACGCAAATCAAAGAAGGGCTCAGAGCGCATTTTGGAGACGAAAAATGTATCATTTCACAAGATGAAGTTATTCCCGAAAAATTAAAAAAATACTTAGCTAATCATCCGGAGCTAGTAGAGAAGTTGACCAGTGAGGGAGTGCGCAGTGTGCATCTAACTAAACACCGACCAGACTACGATCATGTCATGGGGCAGTTCCTCGGTGGAGCTTATATCGCAGAAGAGTAGAGAGAGAATCAGTAAATACAATTATTGTTCCCTATGTCGCACAATATATCTTTTGCGACATAGGATGATGAGAGAGGTTGTTTACCATCATATATGTATCAAACTAGGTATGAAATTTACTATATTACTTAGTTTAAACGCTTGTTCATATAGTACGTAAAATAAGGCTTAAATGAGGCTCTAGAATCGATTCTAAGGCGTTTTGTTAACTTGTAGGTATGTTATATCATCTCGTTATTTACTCCAGATATGGTCTTGAGCTTACTAATGACATTTGGGTCAAAAATTTGGGAAAATCGCGGAATTTCGACATCATCTAGTATGACTGCTCCAGTAAAGAGCTCGTGTGGCCGAGCAAATAATTTATGTTCAGTTTGGTACAGCGGTTTGTAAATTATAAAAAGATTTTCGGTTTCTGTGTGTAAGGCTGTGCCAATAATTCCATACGCGAAATTATTTATTTCACCCTCAGGGTTGTGCTTGTAGTGATAATAAAAATCACCAGTGGCAATTTTGTGAGAATTTTTCATAGGACTAATTATAACAAATTACCCCTCCCTCTCCCCTACTCTTCACCATATTGAAATATTGTGCGACATTCGCGTCATTTCTTTTTTTTGACAGTATTCAGATTTATTTAGAAAAGTAATTAGATAAATAAAAATTAACTATAATTTTTTTGTGCTTCTAAAAAACAAACCGGCTGTCTTGATGACAACCGGTTTGTTTTTTTACCAAAGATGTTAACTAAGGCTTTACAAAATCATGTTTTGTAATCGTCTTTAATGTATCCTTTTTATCCTCATTAATGCAGTCAGTGATTTGTCCCCCCCCCCCTCTTCGGTTGTTTGGTTACTATATTGTTGACGATTTAACTTCAAATTTGAACATCATACCGGAGTGTAGGTGTTCGGCGATGTGGCAATGTCCCATCCACTTTCCGGCGTTACTCATGTCTACTAGAATGTCTACAGTCCGTCCTTTGGGAATCAGTACAGTGTCTTTCCATTGTAGATTTTCGCTTAATTTACCATCTTCGGTCAAGACTACAAAGCGCTGTCCATGGAAGTGAATCGGATGTTGCATTGGGTGTAGGCCTTTTTCATCATTATAGATTCTAATTTTAACCAAGTCACCTTGTCTGAATGACCAATTTATTTCTTCATTTTTCTTCTTAGTGTCGGTGTCCTCGATTATCCATTTGATATTTTCATCTGTTCCCATTTGATTCATCATTGCCATATTGTCTTCCCATTCAATTCCATCATCGCTATGTTCTTCACTACTTTTCTGCGTTGTGTATTCTTCACAGCCGGCTTTGTCTGGTGTTATTTTGCAATGTTCGCTAATCATAGCGTCGTCATAATTTCCGCCCATCATTCTTCCTCCGGCGCCATGTCCGTCACTGCCACTTTCCATGTCGTCCATCATATCGCTCATCATACCTTTCATTTCAACATCAAGGCGTAAATTCTTGTCTGGTTTTTGAGCTAGTAGCGTGTCTGTATTGTTACGAATTGTTTCGTAATCAATTTTGTTAGTACGAAGTTTTGCAAACTCTAGTGACTTATCTGAATTAGATGCTTCTACGTTAACTGTGCCAATTTTTGCTCCGCGGTGCTCAATTGTGTATGTGCCAGGGGTTTTGTAATACAACTCTACTATGTATCGTTCGGCTGGGGCAATAATTTGATGATCAATCATTACTTCATGTTCTAAGCGACCGATGTCACCACCGACCAATTTTGTGAGTGCTCCAACAAATTTTAAGTCAAAAGTCCGTGTGTTTGCCACATTAGTGACAAACAGACGAGTAACTTCACCTGCCTTCACTGTAAGTTTGTAATTCTCCGAATCATTAATAAGTAAAGTGTCACCAAAACGTCCCATGAGTGTATTGGTTACATTTCCTTCATCGAACTCACCTTTCTCTAGCATGTCATCAACAATCAGATATTCTTCTTGATTTACCTCATTCCAATAACCATCTTCCTCCACAATAAAGTTTCCGTATAGTCCCATTTCTTGCTGGTAATCTTCCCTTACGTGTGGATGGTACCAGAATACACCTGTGTCTGGAAATTCTAATTCATAAGAGAAACTTCCTCCGACTGGGATAGCAGGTGTGATAGGTACTGCCCCGTCAAATTCCCATTTACCCCGCAAGCCATGTGAATGAAGGGCAGTTTCCATGTCTATGTTGTTGGTAAAGTTGACTGTGACCTTTGCTCCTTTTTGTACCTTAAGTATTGGGCCAGGAATCTGACCATTGTAGGCCAGTCGCTTCACAGTCCTGTTCCCTACTTCTTGCTTTACGATGGTGGCCTCTAGAGCAAAAGTATCACCGTCTTTTAACTCCACGATTTCAGTTGGTTTCACAAATTGAATATCCTTGTCTGGTAATCTGGTAAGGCTCTGTCCGGTAACATTTTTGTACCATGACATCATGGAATTCATGTTCCATAAAGAATCTCTGTCAGCGGGATAATGGCTATTTTCAAACCAAAAACTAGCTCCAAACAGTAAAGCAATCGTTATTATGATTAAGTTTTTTTTCATATTATATTAATTAATTATTGACTTTGAGTTTTAATTACATTAGCACTAAATTTCAATTCAATCTTGGGACTTTCAGTTGAGTTTGTGTCTAATTCTAAAATGCGCGTAACAGGGCCAGTTCCGTTAGGTCCGTGTGCCAGTGGGTCAAAAGTTGCCTTAACTACTTCTTCTCCACCAGCCGGAATGACTACCTCTTTGACTTCGCTTCCATGTAGGCCAAAAGTTAGGCCAGCGATTTCTCCTTCTGTGCGACATTCGCTTTATTCATGGATTATAAAATATCTCTGATTTATGTCGGAGATATTTTATAGGCAATGTACAATCAAATTAATATGGACTTGCTTGCTGAGCTGTTGATTCTTTTGTCATCATAAGAGCGTAGTCTATATAAAAAGAATCATTCCCTACCGTGGCTTGCTCAAGTTGCGGTATGACAGATTCTGAATTCATTCTTGAAAGTATCCAAGCGATAGTTAAGTATTTATCACTATGTATTCCTTGACTACCTTCAATTGGAAGATCAGCATCGCCAATATTTACCGCACCACCATCAAGCATTCTAATTAGAATCTGTATATCACTATCTTGAAGTTTGTTTACAGTTATATAGATTTTGTCCCATGAAGGACCAAAGCTGCCAAAACTGCGTCCGCTCGTTTGGAGACTTATGCTTTGATACACAGCTTGTGCGACGATATCTTCTCGCGTATCCAGATTGTATGAACTGGTATATCGAAGACCGTCTTGTAGAGAATATAGGCC
The DNA here is from genome assembly GCA_041173745.1 of Candidatus Parcubacteria bacterium. GTDB lineage: Bacteria > Patescibacteriota > Minisyncoccia > Phycocordibacterales > UBA918 > OLB19. The sequence goes on from JBEDID010000008.1 coordinate 5,199, forward strand.
ACCCAGTGTAAGAAATTGTGCGCAGAAATATAGTCCCATTAATACAGAAATTACAGCTAAGGACATTTTAAAAAAAGGGTAGCGATTTGCTAGCTTAACGATAAGTGTTATTGCTGAAATTAAGAGTAAAATAAATACCAATAAAAAAGATATTGCCATATAAAAAAGTGTACCATACCGTAAATACTAATTCTGAAGTTGTTGTACTTCAGGTGACTTTTTAAGACAAATTAAATCTTGATTTTTATTTAGTTAAACTTAATACGCGGGCAAATATAACATTGGGTCTAGGTAGGCGTCGGTGGCGGCGACTGGGGTGGAGGCTGGGCCACAGCTGGTGACGGTTTTGATTTCGTTGAATTGGCGAACAGAGACTCCTTTAGTGGCGTAAACTGTGAAGTGTAAGTGAGGGCCGGTGGAATAGCCGGTGTTGCCGGAGTAGCCGATAATGTCACCAGTACTTACCTTCTGTCCAGGGGTTACTAAAACAGCATCTTGGTGAGCGTAGAGGGTTGATAATCCATTAGGATGATCAATTAATGTCCACTTCCCCCATGAAAAACAGCCGGGCACTAAGTCGGTGTTGGCAGTAGCGCGCACTGTGCCCGAAAGCGGAGCCATGATTGGTGTGCCTCGTGGAGTGCCCATATCAATACCTGGGTGATAGGCTCGCCCACCATAGACCGAGGCGTTCCTCATTGCAAATTCTGTACCGCCAAAATATTGAGTAATAATTACCTTTGCCAGAGGCCAGTTAAATACTTGGCTGCCCGAAGATGGAATTGTAGCAGGGTCAAGAATAAACTTGAGCTTTGATTCGTAATCGCGCATTTCTTTTAAGATTTGATTTTTGGCTGTTTCTTGGCTAGCGAGAAGATTTTGGTAGTTTTTCTCCTCACTTTTTGTGACTTCTAACAATTTTGCGTGTTCTTGTTTATTGTTAGCTAATACCTCATTTTGACCAGTGTATTGTTGTTTTAAAGAAGAGAGGTTTGTGCGTTTTGATTTACTTTCGTCACGCTTCTCTGATAATTGTAATTGAATTGAGTCTAGTTCATTTATTTTGTCTGACAATGTATCACGCACATTGTTTCGAGCTTGATATTCTGACCAGAATTCCGACAGGTGGTCATTACCTAAAATTAACTCTAATAGAGTTTCATCACCAGCCTTATACTCGGCCCTGATAATAGCTCCGATAGCAGATTCGGTTTTTTGTACTTCAGTTTCAGTTTTTCCGATTTCTAATACCAGTTTGTTTATTTCCAAGTCGGTGTAGGTAATCATGTTTTCGGTTTTGCTAATTTCAGCCCCGACCTTTTTACGCTCGATTTCTAACTTGCTTATAGCTGACTGGAGGGTTTTCTTTTCGGTTCCCACTTCTTTAAGTTGCGATTCAAATTTTGAAATCTCAGCTTCAATTTCAGTCAATCGATTGCTGCGGGTATCAATCTCATTCCGGAGTCGGTCAATTTCGGATTCTGCAAAAACACTCGGAGGATTAACTAGGAGTAATTGTGGAAGTAGGATTCCAAGAATGAATACTGTAAATAACCGAAAACGCATTATCCACTTATTTTATCACAGGCGAGCTGGATACGGGAGAGAGTTTCCTCTTTATTGAGGATGAAAGCGAGAGTGAACGGGTCTGGTGATTGCGGTCGACCTGACAAGGCTAATCGTAGTGGCCAAAGCAATTCCCCTTTCCCGACTTCTTCCGCGTAGCTCCAAAGGGCGGTTTTGATTGTTTCTGGACTATTAAAATCGGCTTCAGATAAGAGTTTAATAACAGTTTGTAGCCGTGGCAGAGCGTCAGCTACGGAAGTGTCATTTTTCCATTTAAGTAGTTCTACTTCATATTCAGGAGTGGAAAAAGCCCAATCGTACTCCCCTGCTTCTGCGGCAGTTCGAATATCGACTTTGTTGTGAACACGTTCAAAAACTACGCTAGTTAGTTTTTCTAGTCGTTCTTGAGAGTATTGTGTAAGTTTTGAATACTCTTCTGGGAGCGCTTCCTGTAAGTAATTGGTAAGAAATTCAGGTTTCTGGCGTTCTAGGTATTGTTTATTCATCCAACGTAATTTTTCTTCGTTGAATCCCCCACCGTGTTTTTGAATTTTTTCTAAAGTAAAGGCCTCTACTAATTCATCATCAGGAAATATTTCTTGCTCGCCGCCAGGGTTCCAACCAATTAGTGCGAGAAAATTTCTCATGGCCTCTGGTAGGTAGCCGTCAGTTTTAAATTCAAGTAAATCCTTGGCACCATCGCGTTTGCTAAGCTTCTTTTTTCCATCTGGGCCCATGATTGGCGGCAAAGTGACAAATACTGGATATGGAATTTCTAGAGCGTCATAAAGACTGAGGAATTTAGGAGTGCTAGAAATAAATTCTTCGCCGCGCATAACATGCGTCACGCCCATTTCTAGGTCGTCAATAATATGGGCAAAATTGTAAGTTGGGTAACCGTCGGCTTTAATAATGATGATATCGTCTACCATTTCTTCCCCAGCGGTGAGAGTGCCGCGTACGACATCTTGCCATTCGTAGCGTTTAATCTCGGGTACTTTAAATCGTAATGGTTGAGTACCGTCCCACTTCCCTAGTTCGGCTGGGCGGTGATTACGGTATAAAAAAGGTCTACTTTCAGCTTGGGCTTGTTGTCTAAACACTTCAGTTTCTTCGACGGTGTAAGGGTCTGGATAGGCCAGGCCCTTAGCTACTAGTTGCTCGGCGTATTTTTTATAAATTGCTAAACGGTCGGATTGTAAGCATGAGCCGTATTGTCCTGGTTTGTCGGGGCCAAAGTCCCAGTCGATACCAAGCCACTTCATTGAATCTTGAATGTGTTGGATTGAGCCTGCTACTTCGCGGTTTTTGTCGGTATCTTCAATGCGTAAAATAAATGTACCGTTATTCTTACGAGCAAATAAAAAGGCATAAAGCGCAGTTCGCACTGCTCCAATATGTAAAAATCCGGTCGGTGACGGCGCAAAACGGGTCACGACGGAGGTGTTTGATTTATGATCCATGTTCAATTCCAATTGAGGTAAGTATGCTGGCAATTTTTCCGGCCGCACCTTCGATGTACATGCCTTTTGCAGCTTGTGACATTTTGGCGTATTGGCTTGGATTATTGATAATATTGCTTATTTCTTGAACAAGCAAGTTTTTTGTTAAATTATACTCCTCGATAACTGTGGCTGCTCCACTGCGGGCGTAAGCATAAGCGTTGCTCCGTTGGTCGCGACTGATGTCTTCCGGGATTGGGATTACGATAGAAGGTTTTCCGTGGTAAGCAATTTCAAACAAAGTAGTGCTGCCAGCTCGGGTGATAATAAGTGAAGCTGCACTCATTAGAGCGGCTACAGTGGCCGCGTCGACGGCGCCTTCTAGGTAATAATTCTCTTGTAGTGGCGAGTCAGCGAGTAAGGTCTGGGCCGTTAAACGAAATTCATTAATATTGCTTTGACCAGTTTGGTGAAAAATTCGGTAGTCTGGTAGCAATTGAGTTAAGGACTGTAAGACAAGATTGTTTAATCGTTCTGCACCAGATGAACCGCCGGTAATGTAAATTAGCGGTTTGTCGTTAGGGATTCCGAGTAGTTCCAGGGGGTTTTCTAATACTTGTAAAATTTGTGGTCGCATAGGAATGCCAACGAGCGCAGTTTTTTCCGTTGGAAAAAACTGCGCGGCGTCATCGTAGGCGATTCCAATGTAACGAGCTTGTTTAGTCGCTACTTTATTAGCTCGACCAGGGATAGCATCTGACTCGTGAATGACCACAGGAATTCTTAAAAACTTAGCCGCGAGTAAAATCGGGACACTGGTATAACCGCCTTTACTGAAGATTACATCTGGATAAATAACATATAGTTTCCAAATAGCGACAAAAATTCCGAAAAAATTTCGAAACACGTCAATGAAGTTTTGAATTGAAAAATAACGCCGTAACTTACCGGCTGGGCAGTAGACAAAAGAGATATTTAAAGCCTCTAGCTCGACTGGGTCGTATGGAGATGGACCAAAATAATACAGCTCGGGAGCGTATTTAGCATTTTTTAAATCGTGCGCCACGGCTATTAATGGGTAAAAATGTCCCCCTGTTCCGCCGCCTACAAATCCAATTTTCATACTCTTAAGTGTATCATGCGGCCGGTTATAAATTTCGATATTTTGACACATTAATCACAATTCCTAAGGATGCTAATGTGGCCATTAAAGCGGTTCCACCATGACTTATAAATGGTAATGGAAGACCGGAGAGTGGAGCTACTGCCAACATAGCGCCAATATTGAGATAAGCTTGAGCGATAATTATCGTCATGAAACCAATAATGAGTAGTGTGCCAAACATATCGCCGGCTTGGGTAGCTATACGATATCCACGTAAAGTGAGAAAAATAAGGGCAAAGATAAGAAAACAAGCACCAATAAACCCAAACTCTTCAGCGTAAACGGCAAAAATTGAGTCACCGATTGGTTCTGGTAAGTATTCAAACTTTTGGATACTTTGTCCATAGCCACGACCGGTTATGCCACCTGTGCCGATGGCGATAAGTGATTGTTGAATTTGATAGCCGCTACCCAACGGGTCGGATTCGGGGTGCATAAAGGTGGTGAGACGTTCCATGATGTATGGCCGTACCATTGCAACCACCCCAAGCATTATGACAGCACTGAAAAATAAAATTGCAATGTCACGCCATTTGGCGCCAGCCACTAAATACATAGCCATGCCAGAAAATGCCATAATTAAAAAAGTGTCAGTGTCAGGCTGTAAAAGCATGATAAATCCGACAATTCCTACGATTCCACCAAATGGTAATAAACCGTATTTCCATTCTCCGATTCGATCGTGTACACCAGACAGCCAGGTAGCAAGGTAAATTACATAACCTAGCTTAAGAAACTCTGATGGTTGGATAGTAACGAAGCCAAGATTGAGCCAGCGGGTAGCTCCGCCGTGAGACATTCCGATACTCGGTATAAACACTGCAGCGGTAGCGATAAGTGAAATAATAAAAATATAAAACGCGTATTTTCGCCAGTGTCGATAATACACATTGCTCATAAAGAGAAAGGCCGCTCCCCCGCCCAGTACGCCAAAGACAAATTGACTGAAGGCAACTGATCCAAAACTGGCTCCGTCTCGGGCCATCAATCCTAGTGAGGCCGAGGAAAAAATCAGAAATCCGCCGGCCACTAAAAGACTGATAATTACCAGTAATAATGAGTCGACGGATTTAGGATTGTTGGGCATAACGAACTAAGCTAGTGATGCAATAATAACACCAATCAGTGCACAAATAATACTGATAATCCAATAACGCATTGTGACTTTGTGTGACGGCCAACCGATGGCTTCAAAATGGTGGTGTAAAGGAGCGATTCGTAATAATTTTTTACCGGTAAATTTTCGGTATAAAAGCTGAAGAATGTTAGAGGCAACAGTTGCGATAAGTGGTAACCCGACGATAAATAATAGTGAAATACCGTTTCCTCCACCCAGAGAATCGGTCATAAATACCACAGTCGCTAAAGAAAGTGTTAAAGCCATTGAACCTGTCTCTGTCATCCAGAAACGGGCTGGTGGAATATTGAACCATAAAAAAGCCATTATTCCTCCCACTACAGTGGCACAGAATACGGCCAAATCTTGTTGTGACTGAATGATAGCAATGCCGGTGTAAGCAGCAAAAATTGATGCAAAAACACCACCTGACAGACCGTCGATACCATCAATTACCCCGCTGGCGTAGAGAGCAATTGTCAATAAGACAAAGAATGGGATGATAAATAAACCCAGTTCTAGATTGCCGTCAAATGGAATACTGACTGAGGAAACTCCCAGTTTGGCATAAAACCACCAGCCAAGAAAAGCTGATAAACTACTTATTAATCCGAGTCTGACTGAGAGTCGCATGCCTTTACCTTCATGGGTTACATCATAAAAATCGCTCAAAAAACCAATCAAAGCGCCGACTAAAAGGGTTGCAGCGGGAATAAGTGTTTGTGATCGACTAAGGAAGTCGAGTTCAGAAAAAAACGAATCTGGGAAAATTAGGGCTAGAGTATAGGTGCCAAAAAGAGTAATCATCACACTCATCCAGATAACGATTCCTCCCATCCGTGGAGTATTAGTTTCTTCCTTACCTTTAAGACGATTAAATTCAGTTGCTTCATGACCACCGAGGGCAGTTTTTCCTCCGACTTTTTTCCAGACTTTATACTTATATAAAAAGTGTGTCACAATCGGGGTAATAGCAATACCAATCGTGAATGACAGGATGGCGGGAATTAAAACATTAAGTACAAGTGAGTCCATATTTTAATTTTCAACAACCGAGTTTTGAACGGCGGCTATTAGTTTTAAGACGTCAGAAAAACGTTCTTCTCGCGTCGAGCCTAATACTGTGATGATGACCGGTCGTTCAAAACCAATGTCGAACGCGATGGTTAAGTTGCCACCGGCTAAATCAGTATAGCCGGTTTTTGAACCAATTAAATTGGGGATTTTCAACGCTATTTCATTAGTATTTTCGATATCGTGATATTGCCCGTCCGCGTTATAGACACGCATTTCATCTTGTTGAGTTTCACTAATCAGGCCTGGATAATTACGAACTATGTATTCCATTAAAAAAGTCACATCCCGGGCGCTACCAATGGCCCCTGGTTTTGTAGGGGATAAATCTAATCCAGTCGGGTTCCAAAATTCTAAAGTTTTGAGGCCTAGTTCCTCGGCTCTAATGTTCATCGCTTTTACAAATTGTGCCGTTGGATCTTGGTCACCTAAGAGTGTTCCAACACTAGCACTGAGGGCATAAGCCGCATCGTTTGAAGAAGAAACAAGCGCCATTTGCAACAAGGATTCGATATCTAGGTGCTCTCCAGAAGCTAATCCACTACTACCCTCTTGTTGCACGGCCGACACTGGTACGGCAGTTTCTTTTTTACTAGAAACTAATTCGTGCGTTAGAATAGCGGTCATAAGCTTGGTGATAGAAGCTAGTGGCAATGGTTCATCAGCATCTTTGCTAAAAAGTACTCTTTGATTACGAACATCCCAAACATAAGCGGCTTTGGCCCGAACTTTTACATCTTCAATTTTTTGTAGGGAGGCGGCTATAGGGTATTCGTTGTTGTCATGTGAAAATTCAGTAGTTTGTACTGATGTGGCTACTTCTGTCTTTGTACCATCTTTAAATATAAGGCTACTGAATAAGCCTATGAGTATCAAAGCTAAAAAACCTAACTGAGCTAGGATAGGAAACCGATTTTTCGGAGCTGGTGCTAAGGTGTCTATTAGGTGGGGATATTGTTCGTTCATGGTGAAGTTGTGTCAAAAGTATCGATAGTATTCATGAACTCAGAGTACTGAGGCAGTGAACGTTTGTCGGTAATTCCAAGGTGTTGTAAAAGCGTGGTGGTGATTCTGAATTGGTAGCCGTTTCCAGTTACTGACTCACGCGTGACTAGCCCGCGCATCATTAGATTGCGGAGAATAAAGGCAGAGTTTACGCCACGAATGCGGTCGATTTCAGACCGTGAGATGGGCTCTCGGTACAATACGATAGCTAGGGTTTCGGCGCCAGCTTTGCCGATATCTCCGGCCATATCTTGCTTACGCAGTGACTCAATGAATTCTGATAATTCTGGTGCAGTGGCTAATTGGATTTCGGTCTCAGTTTCAAGTAAACGCATGGCGCCAGCTTGAAAACGGCCTTTTATAATAGTCAGAGCATGAGTAAAATCCTCCTCACTTACTTTGAAATACCCGATTAAACGTTTTTTATTTTGCGGTACAGCTTTATAAAAAAGCACAGATTCAATGAGTATATCAAGCGGCATGGCTGTATAGTAACATATTAAACACTCGTTTTTCACTAGGTTTTACCCTTTTACTACTAATAATAGCGTGGTGTGTGAACGCGATCTGATTCTAAGTTGATGTCGCCGAAACGGTCAGCTTGGGTAATAATAATATTTCCCATCTTAAATAACTCTAAAATCGCCAAAAAACTGACGATGACATTTTTGTGTTCAGTTTCAGTGGCGCGAATTTCAGAAAAAGAAGTTTGTAGTTGTTGCTCGATGCGTTTTTGTAGACGATCAATCATTTCTTCTAATGAAATAGTCGGACGTAGTTTAGCGGTCGGTTTTATTTCAATTTTAGGCAAATTGTTGAGGACTCGATACATGGCGGTTCCTAACTCGGCTGAATCGCAAAATATATCAGGCAAAAAAAGTGGGTCGCGGGGCGGCGTGTACTCGGATTCGTACATAATATTCTTCCCAAAACGAGATTGCAGTTCAATCCCCGCATCGCGGTAAATCTGATAACGTTTAAGACGTTCTTCCAGATCTTCAATACTAGCGCTTTCTTCTGAGGTTAAATCGAGTGCTGGCAAGAGCGATTTTGACTTTATGAGTAGTAATGTTGCGGCCAGAGTAATAAATTGTGCAGTGTTAGGTAGAGACATTTCCTGCATGTCTCTAACAGTCTGCATGTACTCATCGGTCACTTTAGCTAAAGAGATATCATTAATAAGCAGCTTACGCTTTTCAACGAGTTCAATCAGAAGCTCCATCGGCCCCTCAAAAGTTTCAGTTTTTATAGCAACAGCTGTAGACACTTGGTAATTTTAGCATGGATTAACTTTCGATCGCCATCTCCTTGACCCATTTTCCATATTTTTGGGCCATGGCCTCAAAGCTGTCTGGGCTGGCAGCAATAACTTTTTTGCCGTGTACCATTTTAATTTCAGCTTTTAAATTAACTGCTTTTGAAGACATTTTAACAGCGTCCATTATTTTTAATCTTTTTTTGGCGCGGCTGATTTCCTGTTCGGGAGACAACAAGATTTCTTTTATGAAAGCCTTGCTTGATAGTTTTTTTCCAGTTGCTGCTTCTACGGAGGACTTAAAGTTCTTACTTGCGCCCCATTTCCAAGTTTCTCGCATTTCTTTACCAATAGCTGGATTGTCTACAATATAATCGTACTTTTTATAAAAATACTCACGCCATTGTGTTAGTGCAATTTGAGCCAAACCATAACCATGATACGAGCAAGATGATTCCCAAGCATAAATATGAGGAACATTTAAAGCGGCTAGAGAATCCTCTTTTGAGTCATAAAACCGGCGGTGGTTTTTCTTAGCGATGGTAATAATTTTTTCTCTGGTGGGCTCATTCAGTTCATAGACTTCACGTTCAAACGTACAGACAAAAATTGTAGACAAAATCATTGCCGGCTTGAGGATATTTAGTTTTTTTACTTTTCTGGCAAACAGTTCCAGTGGATAAGTTTGGCCAGACTCGTCTTGAGCGTAGCGTTGTTTCCATTCAATGCTGTCAAACATAGTGTCGATAAACATGCTGTGCGCTTCGGCCCAAGCGGCTGTCATTGGTGCGTATTCGTGATTAAGACAGACGTCTGTTTGATTAACGTTTAGAAAATGGGCTGCATGAGCGCCTTCGTGAAAAAGTGTTCTAAATCCTTGTACTCCTGAACCAACCTGACTGGCTACTACGTTACAGGTAAAATTAGCGGCACCAGAAATGCGTTTGCCGTTTTCGAAATGTACTAATTCAGGCCAGTGACAAAAACCGTTACTCCACTTCCCTTTTCTGTCTAGTAAATCAAGCTTTAGTTTACCGTCTTTAAAATCAATGCCAAGTGCCGAAAATGACCGTCCCCAGCGCGACAAAGCTTGGTCGAATTTAAAATATTTATCTTCCTCGTCAGTAAAATCTCCCGCCATAAAATAAGAAAAGTTCCATGGTTGACGTAATCCAGCCTGAGTTTTTTCCAGTTCCCTAATATTTTTAAAGTATGATTTTGTGTTATCTGTAATTTCATCAAACAGTGAGAATAACTCACGTTTGGTCATTTTATCGGTGCCTTGTAGTTTGTAATCGTAAAAATCAGTGTAACCTTGAGCCAGTGCAAATTTATTTCGCAGTTTAACCAGCAGCACATACTCTTCAAGGCAAGAAAGCGCCAGTTCTTCTCGCGCTTGATAACAAGCCTTGCGCACATTTTCATCAGGATGACTCTGAATCATTGCTCGCATCTTGCTGGTTGACGCAACTATAAACTTATTGGTTGAAGCTTCGATGTAACCTTCCTTACGTTCAGAAAGTTTTTTACCGATGGTTGTTTCGAGTTGAGAAATTTCCTGTTTAATTACCTTTGCTTCAACTGACATTTGGTATTGTGCAAAAAAATCTATCCAGATTTGTAATCGGACTTTTAGTTTTGGGTTAGCTTTTTCTTGGAGTCTAACAGCCTCATCGCGCAGCTTCTCATTACTTCTAAAATTGTCTAAAACACTTAGCGCTTTGTCTCTCTTTGTACCCACTGTATTGTCGCCCATGTAAGAAACCCAGAACAGGTTTTCATAATTACGATGCAAGCGCACATAATCACTATTAAGTTTATTGAGAAAATTTTGAATGTCTGACATGATGATTATTTAATTGAGTGAAGTATAACAAAAAAGTTTATGCAGGGTTGGTTTTTTAATTTAATATAAAAAAAGCCAGCATTGCTGCTGGCTTTAACTCTAAAGAACAATTGTCCCAATTTGCAAACAATCTTTTGCACCGTGGACAGATTTGTCACGGCGAGCGGTTACAATCACATCACCAAGTTGGCGATTTATGTATTGAACCGTCACTCGCACAGACCAATCATTGGCGGTTTTCAACTCTGGCTTTTCAGCCCCGTTATTCTCATACCACGAAAATGTTTGGGGTTGATTTTCAATTTCCTCTTGCAGCACCCAGTTCATTTTTTGCTGACAAGCATTAGCTAGCACGTTTTTAAAATTTTCATCATCAGAAAAATGGACACCTTTCATTCCACTAGATATTGATTCTTTTAGGACGTAGCGTTTCCCTGCTACGTAATTCATGGCTGAATCAAACCTGGTGGCCTGCTTGCCTACTAGCACAGTCTCAGGAATATATTGCCTAACTAAGTCTAGTGATTGATTTTTGATAAAAGAACGCAATAAACTTTCAACCTGCTCATCCTTTCCATCGTTTCTTAGTAGTGCTAAAACTCCTTTAGCTCCTAAGAATGGTTTGGGCGGAATTATGAACTCGACTGTTCCAGCTTTGTAAGCTGAAATAATCGTTGGGTACAAATCAATACGATGGTACAAAAATGGTAAATCTAAAAAAAGTCCTTGTTGTAAAAAACTTTTTTCGGCAGCCATTTCTGAAACCAATCGACAACTGATTCCATGTTTCTTGAACTCTTGGCTAGCAACCTCAAATTCTGGAATATAAAACCGCTCCTGGTCGGCATAAAATAATTTAATTTCATTATGACCTAGACGATTTATTTCTTCAGAAAGTGCTTTGACAGCTCCGGGGAGTGATTTAGCTTCTGGGTAAAGTGCCTCCCGGAAGCGTAAGCCAATAGTTGAGTATCCAAGACCATGTTTATTATGCCCATCTACTTCAGCAATTTTAAACTGACCATTGATGTCAATCATAAAATCTACTTTTAGTAATTTGGCTACATGACGAACATTCATTCCCTGTAATTCTTGATAAATCTTAGGCACTCCTGTGGAGAAAACTTTTCGAGCTAAAAGCCAAGCTCCTCCATAATTTGTGCTTTGATCATAAGCTATTACCGCAATGTGTGACAGTCCTAACATACAGTCATAAATAGCAGACCCAACTTGTGTAAGCTCTAACTTCTGTGATTCATCAATTTTATACACACTGGGGGAAAGAAGAAAGGCGTGTGTTTCCTTTTGGTTGCCATTCCAAATACCTGATTCGGAAATGACGTTGGTTAGTTTAGTATACATTAGATTGCTCCTGGTTTTGGTTTGATTGTAGTTGTAGTTCCGAACCATTCGGGACTACTGAATGGGTTTTTTGATTAAATCGAAAAGCACACACAACAACCACCAATGGAATTTGGGTAGTGATGCCAGTAGCCGATATTTTTAAAATTATTTTTCATACTTTGCGATAAGGTCACTCAAACTTTCAATATTTTTCACTATATATCGGGGCCTCTCTTGCTTGTTGGTTGGAAGTTCTGAAGCGAACTTTCCCTGCTGAACCCAAATGGTAATCATTCCCAATTGATTTCCGATTGAAATTTCTTCTTTTACGCGGTCGCCGATTACAATCACTTCACTACTGTCACCTACTAGTTCTTTAAAAAGTGCGGTTGTTTTCTTGTCGACAAAATTTATTTTATTGAAAAACTGTGCAATATTTAGCTCTTCTAATCTTTCTCTTCGTCCTGGTTCGTTCTTGCTGACCAGATAAAGTTCATTTTTTGGGGATAATTTTTTTAGTAACTCGAAAGTGCCCTGATAAAGAGAATCAGTTTCTGGATTTAAAAGAGTTCGGTTGTAATCAAAAATTATTTTCATATAAATAAAACTGGCTCTGAATTAACAGAACCAGTTTGGAGAATTATCTTCGGGAAGAAGGATAGTTAAGCACAAATAGCTGGTTCAAAGTTATTGAGCCAGTGATAATGAAATGCGTTTGTTGCTACCCGATTAAACATAATTAAAAGATAACAGTTAATTATAATTTGGTCAAACAATTTCTAGGCAAAAATATAGCTCCGTTGACACATGTCTAACGGAGCTAATAACTTGGTGCAAGCACAAAATTTAATTTTTCATTTTAAGAACAAATCTGAGGAACTTCAAATACAAAACCATTTTCTTTTCCCCAATGCATATCGTCATGTTTGGGATACGATTGGACACTGTGCCCAATATCACTGCGACATAAACACAAAAGTAATAAATCACTGATGACTACTAGCCACCAAAGACCCATTGCTTTGATATCATTGTCAGAAAAATTTTCTCGGATGAGACAAGCAGTTTCGATGTTTGGTTTTACAAACTTACGCTCACTAGCTTCTTGATAGATTTTTTGGGTTGAGCGATTTGTGTCGTCACAAAACATCTCCCCTTTTATGACCGCAATGTTAGTGATTACTCCGTCAGTCGGCACAAACTCAGGAGATTTTAGTACCACCTTTGCATCATTGCGCAAACAAAATTCTTTTTCCTCTAGTCGGTCAATCCACTGTGGCCCAGTTGTGCCGTCGGATGTGACTGAAAAGTAAATAACATTATCTTTTTCTTTCCACCGGGCTGATGTGTCTAATATGTTTTGTAGCACATCAGCCAAATGTTTCGGATCTTGGTCACCACTCATAACAAGGTTGTTTATTTTTCCTTGTATCACTATTAAGCGACGATATTCATTATCTTCTCTCATTTCGCTCTCCTTCTTAATGCAAACTTTGTAGAAACAAAGTTTTCTCTAGTCCGAGATGGAACTACGCCTTGTTGGTCATAGTCTAAAATTGCCTAGTAAATAAGTGACTTGAGACTATGACCATAAGGTTTCCGAAAATCAGAAACAACAATTAAACCACATATATTAATATAAGTCTATAGATAAATGATTAAAATATATTAGCAGTATTTAAAAGTTTCTGTGGACCCTAGCGGACTTGAACCGCTCGCCTCTTCCATGCCATGGAAGCGCTCTACCGGATGAGCTAAGGGCCCCGGCGCTCGAAATTATAGCATAGTCATTATGGAAGAAAACTCTGGTGTGATGAGTTTGTATTTACCGGCGCATGAATACGAACATCACTAACCAAGCACTAAATACGCACATGGCGCCAGTTAAGAATGTATATTGAATTCCAACACTGGCGGCAATTAAGCCTGCAGTTAGAGGGACGACGCCTTGCGCTAAAGCCATCATTGAGCCATTAATGCCTAATGCTGCCCCTTGTTTGGCTGGAGACACGCTTTTGCTAATAAGGGCTGGCAGGTTGGCCATGGTGAGACCTTGTGGTACTGATAGAAAAGGAACCAAAATATAAAGCCAAGCAGTACTAGGCATAAAGGGATAAAGAGCGATGGTGATAGCTACACAAATCATCGTCACTTTTATGATTTGTTGCTCGGTGTAGCGCGGTGCCAATATTCGTACAATTCCTCCTTGAGTAATGACAATACAGATTCCAACAAATGCAAAGAATGTTCCAACTCCCGCCTCATTGAAGCCATAGTGATTGATTAAAAGAATACCTACGAATGAAGTGAAGAAAGCAAAGCCAGATAGATAGAGAAAACTCGTGACATAAAGTGGTCGTGCGTCTACGTCTTGCAGCGCAATCTTTATGTTTTTGATGCCTTTTAAGAAAGTGAATTTTTGTTTGATGCTACGCTGTTGATTAGTTTCAGTAAGAAACAGAGAAATAAATACCATATTAATCAAACCAAGTAGACTGGCAATCCAGAATGCAATCGCAGGGTTACCAAAATAGCTTGTTGTCCAGCCAGCAATTAATGGTCCAATAATAAAGCCTAGTCCAAAGGCAGCACCAATTAAGCCAAAGTTTTTAGCCCTATCTTTAGGTTCGGTTATGTCAGCAATGGCCGCTTGAGCAATACTAATATTGGCGGCAGCTAAACCAGCTAATGACCGCGCAAAAAATAGTAAATAAAGTGAACCAATTTCAATCCCTAAACCAAACAGCATTTGTGACAAAGCTAAAACCCCTACCCCAATTGTCAGTAAACGTTTACGGCCGTAAACATCTGATAGTTCTCCCAAAATTGGAGCGGCAATGAACTGCATTAAGCCATAGAGTGCCGTTATTAAGCCTGCTAACAAAAGTTGTTGTGAAACACTGTAAGCGCCGAGCAAAAATCCTGGCGAATTAACATCAGTAAACAAGCCCGGAATAATCGGAATAACAATACCGAAACCAATGGTGTCTAAAAGCAGGGTCGCAAATATTACAGCTAAAATGCGTGAAGAGGACTTCTTTGTCATGAAAATAAATAATTTTTAAGGCTAGTTTTGAAAGCGACGGAAAGAGTTTAATTATAACCTGGCTATTCCACCCTCTAGATAGTCAGACTCATAACCAAAATTTGCTAATAGATTTTGTAGGGCCCGGCAGCGAGCTCCGCTATAACAGACAGTAATAATTTTTTTATCTTTTGGAATCAACTCCTTTTGAATCTGCTCGGCAAATGTCTGCATTGGAATATGCGAAGCTTCAGCTGGACTCGATAGTGACAGAACTTCATTATCCTCACGAATATCTACAATCAGGACGCTGCCGGGTACAAGTTTAAGAAAATTTTCTTTTGTCATGTTCGCTAGTATAGCAGAGATATTGCATTGTAATTTGATAAATAAATAGCTGAGCTTTGACTCAAGAATATGAATTTCGTGGCATACTATAGGCATGTTTAGTAAATTTAAAATATACATCACGTTAGCTTTGTTTGGTTGTGTTGGATTGGTAATTTTCTTTTGGCCTCAGGCAAATCCGGTTTATCCAACAGCCGGAACGACGGTGGTACTTTTTGGCGACAGCTTAGCGGCTGGAGTTGGCTCGACGGCGGGAAATAGTATTGCCCAACGGTTAGAAAAAGACCTTGGCCAGCCAGTAATTAACCTAGGGGTTTCCGGTGACACCACGTCCGATGGACTGGCTCGCATTGACTTAATATTAAAAGCTGACCCTAAAGTGGTGATAATTTTACTTGGCGGTAATGACGCCATTCAACAAGTGCCAGTAACTGAAACATTTATTAACTTGTCAGAGATTATTCAGCAGATTATGAAATCCGGTGCCGCGGTTGTGCTGGTAGCAGAACCAGGCGGATTGTTTGGCAGTCAGTATGAAAAGGAATACGAAAGACTAGCTTCCGAACACCGCACTTTCTTCGTTACAAATATCCTCTCCGGCCTCCTCGCCCACCCTCAATACATGAGCGACTACATCCACCCCAATGACGCCGGCTATGAGATTGCAGCAAGTCGGATTTTACCGGTGGTGGTAGAAGCTTTGTCAGGCAAGTAACTGTTAGGACATGATGCAGTTCAAGCTTTAATCAACCACCCTCTTTGTGACCCTAAAGACATAAAGTAATATCCCCAACATATTACACCACACTCCAGTTTTACAAAGGATGGTCCTAGGGAACCCAGTCCCCAACATATTACACCACACTTTAGTTTTACAAAGGATGGTCCTAGGGAACCCAGACAAAGGACCATCCTTTGTAGGTCACTCAACGGAAGGTTAAGATGACCGCCGGGTATTTGGGGTAAATAGGGAGAGTCCCCTTGGTGATTTTGCAGGATAAATTTACTCGACAATAGCATTCTTACCTTCTTCAACAATCACATCCTGAAGCACATCATTCACGTACACTTTAATAGATGTTGGCTTATCTTTTAGAATAAGGTAAGCATTTTTATTGTAACTCACATCGTTTTCAGTCACAGCGTTACTATCTGTAATATTTATTCTTAACTCACCATCATGCAAACGAGCATTTATCTCTGTACTTAAATAGAGATTTTTATCTAAAAATCTATTATCAGACAATAATAATTCATATACTCCATCACCAGAATAAGAATTCACGAAGACACCTTCATTTACGGAATGAGACTGAAGCCAATTTTGTAAATCAACACTAAGTTCTGGTCCAGACTCTGGCTCTACTATCCTTAAGTACACCACTTCACCTTGAGTGTATTTGTAAATACCTAATGCCACAGCGAGCAACAGTATGACACTAAGTATTATTTTATAATGTTTGTTTGTCACAGAATATAATTAATTATGTAGCCATGTGATATTTCCTGACGAGTTTTACAAAGGACCATCCTTTGTAGGTCAATCCTTTGTAGGTCA
>JBEDID010000009.1:0-21260 GCA_041173745.1 Candidatus Parcubacteria bacterium
TTAGTCGCTTCAGTTTTGCCCTATGCTGACCCTGTACAAAAGATTTCAATTATCTCTCGGGGAAGAGCAGCTGGTTACACTCTTAAGCTGCCAGACCAGGATCGTCGCATGCACACTCGCAAAGAATTTTTTGATGACATTGCGATGACACTCGGCGGTTATGTGACTGAAGAAATGGTATTTGGTGATTTGTCGACCGGTCCTAGTAACGATTTACAAGTAGTGGCTAATATCGCCCGCGATATGGTTACTAAGTACGGCATGAGTGAAAAACTTGGTCCGGTTGCGTTGGAGGGAACTGGCGGTCGTATGATTGGTGGCGGTATGTCTGAAGACAGAGGTTATTCACCACAAGTAGCGAAGGCGATTGATGACGAAGTGTCACGAATTATTGCGGAAGGAATGGAGCGAGCACGAGTAGTGTTACTTAAATATCGTCCAGCCCTTGATGCTATCTCAAAACGCTTAGTAGAAGTAGAGACTATGGAACGAGAAGAGTACGAAGCTTTACTCAAGCGCGAAGGGGTAGAAATAAAAGATGCCTTCAAAGAAATGTACGGCGAAAAAGAAGGGGGAGACCCGAGTCATGTAGTGGTTTTAATATTTTTAATAAAATATGTTGTGGCACAAAAAGGCACCCACCACTTTTTTGTTACCTAAATTATCCCTAGCGTAACTTCTCTTCATTCACAATCAAACCATCCTCCATGTGCACAATGCGATTACAGCCTAGAGCGTACTCGCGTTCGTGGGTGACCATGACTACTGTTTGACCACTATCCCGGTTTAGCCTGGTGATTAAGTCAATTACTTGACCACCAGAGACACTGTCGAGGTTGGCGGTTGGTTCATCAGCAAAGAGAATTTTTGGTTTGCCGGCGATGGCTCGAGCGATGGAGACTCGTTGTTGTTCACCACCAGATAAATCAGCCGGTAGGTTGCTGTATTTACCAATCATGTCGACGCTGTCGATAGTGGCGTTAGCTATTTTTTTGGCTTCGTCCCAATCAAGTCCGCGCATTAGAAGGGGTAGCATGACATTTTCGCTGGCACTTAAATCTGGCACCAAAGCGTAATTTTGAAAGATGTAACCAAGGGTGTTAAGTCTAAATTTTGTCCGCTCTTGTTCATTGAGCGCAAGGACATCAATGTCGCTAATGGTTACTTTTCCTTCGGTTGGTTCATCCAGAACAGACAGTTGATACATTAGTGTGGATTTTCCTGCTCCAGATTTTCCCATGATGGCAATAAATTCACCTTCATAAACAGTGAGGTCGATGCCTTTGAGAATGTGAGAAATTAACCGACCGGTTCCAAAGGTACGGTGAATATTTGTGGCGGTGATGATAGGTTTAATCATAAAACTATTTTGTATTTGCTCTACCAAGAATGGAATTGAGTGTGTTCTGCCGCACGATTAGCCAGGCCGGGAGGAAGCCAGCAATTAAGGTAATAATAAAAAGAGTTACAAAGCGAATGAAAGTGTCGTTGACTGGCGCGACTAAAATTCCGTCGCTGAAAGGGAATTGAATTGGGTTGCTTTGAAAATAGCCGATTAAAAATCCGTAGGTTAAAAGGGCGCCTAGTCCAGAACCAAGCAAAGCATAGATAGCTGCTTGAAATACGTAGGCCACTTCGATTACTCGACGCTCGATACCAATACCTTTAAGAATACCAATCTGTTGGCGACGTGATATAGCATTAATAAAAATGATAATAAATATAGTAATTGAAGCTACGACCAAACCAATTGAACCAATAAATGTGCCAAGAGTATTAAAGGTTTCTTTTATGTCAGTAATGAACTTAGGTTTACCTTCGTCATACGTTCTGAGTTTGGCTAGTTTATCAAAACCACTGGCAACAAAGGCTTCCTTTAGTTTAACTTCCGACTGGTTTGGTTTCATGCGGATTACTATTTGATCGGCGTTTCTATCGACGCGACCAAATAGCCGCCTGAATTCTTGTTCAGGAATGTAAGTATTGAGAGACACTTGATCGACTTTTGATTGGACAATCCCTTTTACAATAAATTCTTTAGATATATTACCAACGGTGAGACGAACTGTTTCACCCGGTTTTATATTTTCTACGGTATCAAATAAGTCACCAAATTTTATGGCTGATTCGGCCATGTAGTAATAGCCGATGAGTATGTAGCCTTCTTGAGTAGGGTCGAGGTATTCACCTTCAAGAATATTTTTACTTAATCCCGACATCCCGTCTTCCTTTACAGGGTCGATACCAGTTACAGATACTGTAGCAGTGTCGCGTTCGCCCTTGAGGTCACGTCTTTGTTTATAGTTGGCTTCAAGTACACCTCCACCAGTGTAGCGAGCAGAGTAAGTATAAATTTCGGGGAAGGAGGGTAGTTCGCGCAGAATAGTAGCTGTATCAATAATTCTGTCTTCGCCGTCGCGCTTGGAAATAATTAGGTCGCCAAGGTATTCTGCGCGTACTGCATTTTCGGCTCCAGTAATGAGTCCTACTAAAACACCAGATACGGCGATGAGGTTAAGGAAAGTTAGCATCATCACAAAGATAATCAGAAGGGTCGTCCATTTATTGGCGCGTTGAAGTTGGCGTATGCCAAGCAGAAGTCCAATGCGAAGAGTACGCATAAACTTTAAGGAGCGACTAGGGTGTCACCCGCAGTTAGTCCAGTAATTGCCATAAAGCCGTCGTTGCCCTCCAGTATGACCTGGACAGTGGTGCTTGCAATAGTTTCACCGTCTTTGCGAAGCACTTCGTAGCCTGTGTCATTCGTAGTAATAAAACGCTTTGGAACCCGAAGGCTATTGGATTCTTCGTTAATAATGATATCGATGTCGGCATTGAGTCCACTGCGCATCCATGACGGTAGTTCCTGAAATCGAATGATAGCTTCGTAGTATGAGACTCCATCAATTTCTGTAGCTTGGGGTGAAATGAAGGCAACGTCTCCCAATACTATTTCTCCAACTCGAGCGTCAAACATCATTTCAACTGCTTGGCCTTCTACTAATTTACCAATATCAATTTCTGGAATACGAGCTGTAATTTTATAAATATCATTTGCTAGGAGGGTAATGATTGGAGCGGTGGTGACAGTCTCGCCGGGAAGAACACTTACTTCAGTAATAGTGCCAGCAAACGGGGCAACAAGAGCGCGGTCGGCAATTGTGGCATCGATTCTGTGTAGTCGTGCTTGGGCTTGTGAGATAGAAGCATTGGCACGAGTGATGGCTTCAGACCGAGCGGGAGCATTTTGGTTTTGAGCATCGGCCTGTGCTAGGGTGACAGCTTGGGCTGCCAATGTGATTGCACTTTCGGCTTGGGTTATAGCTAGAGCATGAGCATTACGATTGGTAACGTAGGTGATGGATTTGGTATTAGGAATATCGATGTACCAAACTGATCGATTGTAATTGGAGTTGGGGTCAAACTGAATCCTTATTCCACAGTTTCCCATAGGGATTGGTTGCACGGTTGAAGTTGTGAAAGTTCCAGTTTCAATACCAGAAAGTTTGTATGAATAGCCTGATTCGGCACTAGATGAATACATCTCAATTTTGTAGACACCTTCTTCATCGCAGGCGTAAGTGCCACTGATGGTTGGGGGCATAGCGTCTTCGGTCGCGTCTTTGGAGTAGGCCGTGAGGTTGGATGAAAGTAGAGTGCGATAAGTGTTAATGACTTTTTGGGCTTCTGACTCGCGAGTGGTTTCTAAGGCTTTTTGTTTACTTTCGATAGTTTCCCCAGTGACAGTGCGGGCGGATGCAGTAGGTCCATTAACGAGTTCGTCACGAGTAGCAACAGCTTGAGTTATAGCGGCTAAGGCATCTTGTCGGTCAGCGTAGAGAGTTCGAGCATCGATCGTGACTAGTGTGTCACCGACCGCCACTACATCGCCGACCGCCACCAAAACATCGCGCACAGTACCAACCACCGGAAAGGCTAACTCGGCTGTTTGTTCAGCCTCAGCAATCCCAGAAACAGAAACCAGTTGTCGAACTGGACCAGTCTCAACTGTAGTGGTGACTAATTCGGGCGGTTTTTGATTGGTAATAAAGTAAGTCATAGTTAGGACTAGTGCAATTATCACCAGTGCAATGGTGATATACAGCTTACGATTACCAAAAATGATTTTCATATAGGAATTATATCATTAATTTAGGTTGGTGATTTTGTTTTGCTCAGAGTGAATAAAGTCGGATAAAATTAAACGCCAGTCAAATGACTGGCGTTTAATTTTATCCGCCCGCTAGGGGTCTCTTTCCTTACAGGAACGGTACAGGTTGTCTTTGGTTTCTTTCAAGTATTCAGAAACCAACTGGCAACCTTCTGAAATAGTTTCCCAAACTATTTCAGCCTAGGACCACGAAGGTATATGAATGAAATTTCCTGTGTCCGCCCGCTAGGACTCGAACCTAGGACCACGAAGGTATAAGCTTCGCGCTCTACCAACTGAGCTACAGGCGGACACATCAAATTTCAATTCATACAAGTTTCATTCGTTCGGTCATAAAAATATTTCGCTACGCTCATTACTTTTACGACTATCACTCATTCTTTTGTAAGCTTCGCGCTCTACCAACTGAGCTACAGGCGGATTTTCAGATGGTGACATACAATCTGTTGGCCCCCACACTATAGCGTATTCGGGGTGTCTAGACAATCGCGAGGATATTGCGTCTTTGGAAGTTCGGCGTATACTGGAAAAATATGAAGTTAGTCTACTTTCTTCAGTCCATATTAAATTTTGTCGCGTCATCAGTGCTCGCTAGTACTGGGTTTGTGAGTGACAAGAAGAATAGTAAATTTGATAAATATATCAAGTTTATTTACAGTACTTCTCCTTCGAGCGAGTGTCGTTGGTGTTGCAGTTAAAATCATGAACAAATTTTATTTACCAAAAAATGAGACATTTAATCACTTTCTAGGTATGAATGAAACTTTAGATGAGTTTGAAATAACTTTTGATAAATTTCACCAGAAATGGAATGATTACAGAGTAGTTGCAGAGGCAAAAAAACTCGATAATCTACACGACCTAGCATTGGAGGTTAGCGAACGGATTAATAAAGCTAAGTGGTTATTTCATCGTATTTTTGAAATAAACGATGAGCTTTTAAAAGAGAGTGCTTGTAAACAAGGTGATTTATTTAAAAACTATAATAAAGTCGAAGAGGCAGAAATTTTAACAGAAGCATTGTACTATCAGCTTTACCGAGTAAAGAATATTTTGAAGGTAAATTTTCTTAGAGGGTTTGAATCTGGAGGAGTGCGAAATGTGGTGCAACATCTACTTGAACAGCCTGAAAAACCATCTCAGATACACATCTGTAAATATTTAGTCGGCCATGATAATGGTCCGATTATTAAGTTAACTATCAAGAAAGGTAGACACGCTTTTAATGATGAAGGCTTGTACACAAATCTTCGCGAGTATTTCAAAAATCTAAATCTAAAATTAGACGCCCAATTATTGCACATGAAGCATTCGGTTTAGATATTAAAAAATCACATATTAGGAGTAGCACATAGTTATTATTTACTCCATATGCAACACCTCTCCAATTCTGGCTACATGTTCGGCTATAAGAGGGAAGTCTTTGGAGACGTCGAAGTGGGTGGCTACTAAATGTCTTGCCTCGGTGCGGGCAGCTTCGACTAATTTTAGGTTGCGAATGGCTTCCATGCCTAAGTCAGTGAGGCCACTTTGTTTTCCACCGTAGAGTTCGCCCGAGCCTCGGAATTGGAGGTCGTGCTCGGCTAGTTCAAATCCACTTTTTGCAGTAGCGAGCGCTTTGAGGCGGTCGCGGGTTTTCTCGCTCTTGCTTTCAGTGACGGCAAAACAATAGGCTTGATGATTGCTACGAATGACGCGTCCGCGGAGTTGGTGAAGTTGAGCGAGACCGAATCGTTCAGCGCCTTCAATAATAATATTGGTGGCGTTGGCGACACTAACTCCGACCTCGACCACACTGGTGGCCACCAAGATATCAATCTTGTGTTCAGAAAATTCTTTCATGATTTTATCTTTTTCAGCCGGCGTCATTTTGCCGTGCAGTGGGGCAATGCGCCACTGTTGAAAAACATCTTTTTTGAGACGCTTAGCTTCAGACAATACACTTTTCATATTGAGAGCATTTTCTTGGTCTGGGTCAGGCTCGGCGATGCGCGGACAAATAACGTAAGCTTGTCGACCGGCTAAAAGTTCGGACTCGACATGGTCGTACATTTCCTGACTCTGGCTCGGTCCAACAAGTTTAGTGATGACTGGTTTGCGACCAGCGGGCATTTCATCAAGTAGAGTAATATCTAAGTCGCCATAAATCGTGAGCGCAAGGGTGCGCGGAATCGGAGTTGCAGTCATAGAAAGTAAGTGGGGAAGACGTGTATCTTTTTTGGCTAGTAGTTTACGTTGATTAGTGCCGAAGCGATGTTGTTCGTCGATGATAACGTAAGCCAAGTGTTTGAATTCTACTGACTTATATATGAGGGCGTGCGTACCAATCACAATTGGCACTTCGCCATTTTTAACCCACTTGGTTAATTGAGCTTTGGAAATTTTGGTGGGTTTGGTTGGGTCCGACTTTGAGGGAAACTTCATACAGGTTGAACCAGTAATGAGACCAATAGAAATTGGTAAGTGTTGGAAGTATTCAATAAAACTTTCAAAGTGTTGTTTGGCCAAAATTTCCGTCGGGGCCATATAGGCCACCTGCAGATTGCCGTAATCAATATCAGCTGTAGTTTTACCTAGGTTTCCCCTAGGATTTTTTATGCCTTCGGGCGGACGAGCAGTGGCGACGGCGTAGGCAGTGGTGGCGGCGACAGCCGTTTTTCCGCTGCCAACATCTCCTTCCAAAAGGCGAGACATGGCATGAGCGCCGGCAAAGTCGTTGGTGATTGCTTTAATGGCTACGGTTTGAGCGTTTGTGAGAGGAAAAGGAAAGCGGCTGGTAAACTCAGTAATGTGCTTGTCAGTAGCGGGAATGGTGTAGGTTTGAGCGGCGCTCACGGCGGCTCGTTCTTGCGCTTTTTGGACTTGAATATAAAAGACCTCTTCAAACGCGAAGCGCTTCCGAGCGCTACTGGCATGGTCGACTTTCTTGGGAGAATGAATCCAAATGAGAGCCGTTTTTAATTCTGGCAGATTATATTTTTTTGAGATTTCGGTTGGAATAGGGTCAATGATTTGATCAAGTATACCTTTCTCAAAACACTTCAAAACTGTGTGGTAAAACCATTTACTCGTTACCCCTTTAGTTTCTCGGTAGACTGGATAGAGTGTGTCGTCTTGCGCCGTGGTGCCTTGGAAGATAGAATCGTGACGGTCAATCGGCAGAGAATCCAGTGGTTCAATTTCTGGATTAGAAAGATATAATTTATCGCCACTGCCAGACACTTTTCCGGCTAGTTTTACGTACATGCCATCGGTATACATTTTAGCGAGGTAGGGTTGATTGAACCACATTACTTTTATTTTAGCGGAACCATCCTCGATATAACCTTCCGCAATCGGCATTTTGCTTTTCCAAGCCTTACGGGTTTTGAGGCCAGACAATTGACCATAAACTACAGCGTCTTGGTTTTTCTCCAGACCTTCGACTGATTGCACGTCGGAAATATTTTCATACCGAGCAGGCAAGTGATAGAGCAAGTCACTAACTGTGACAATATTAAGTCGTTTAAGGGCTTTCTGATGAATGGCATCAATCCGGAAATGGATAGTCAGGTTGTCGCTTAATTTCATATGGGTATTGTACCAAGATATAGAAGAAAAGTGGTGATTGGTGAGGTGACGGGGCAAATTTCCGGTGGAAATTTGCCCCCTAAACTGACTGACGTATAATGTATGTAATTATTATCCATTCAATTACATTTTCATGTCAGTATCCAAACCAGATTACAATCGACTTGCTTTAGAACTTCATAAAAAAATGAAAGGGAAGATTAGTATTAAGTTGAAGAGTCCGCTTAAAAGTAAAACCGATTGGAGTACGATGTATACGCCAGGCGTAGGAGCTGTTTCGTTACACTTAGCGAAGAAGCCGGCTGACGCGCGTGAATATACCATGAAGCATAATACGGTGGCAGTCATTAGTGATGGTTCGGCCGTGTTAGGGCTCGGTAATTTGGGAGCGATTCCGGCTATGCCGGTCATGGAAGGGAAAGCGGCGATTTTCAAAGAGCTAGCTGATATTGATGCAATACCGTTGGTATTAGATACTCAAGAACCAGAAGAGATAATTCGGATTGTAAAAGCGTTGGCACCAAATTTTGGCGGAATTAACTTGGAAGACTTTGCTGCTCCAAAATGTTTTGAGATTGAAGAAAGGCTTAAAGCGGAACTTGATATTCCTGTGATGCATGACGATCAGCACGGTACGGCAGTTGTTGTACTGGCCGGTTTAATTAATGCGGCAAAAGTTGTAGAAAAAAAATTTTCCGCGTTACGGGTGGTGATTGTTGGAGCTGGCGCGGCTGGTCGGGCGATTGCTTTGCTGCTTAATTTGGCTGGAGTAGGAGAAGTAATTGTTGTCGACTCTAAAGGAATTATTTATAAAGGTCGACCGGGTTTGGAAGATTATAAAAAGCGGTTGGCAGAAGTTACTAATCCAAATTTATTGTCGGGTGATGTGATGACGGCGGTGGATGGGGTAGATGTATTGATTGGAGTATCTGGTCCGGGGACAATTGCTCAAGTTCATATTGAAAGAATGTCACGCCACGCCATTGTATTTGCCCTTGCGAACCCGGTGCCAGAAATAATGCCGGATGATGCTAAGCGGGCGGGCGCCGCCGTAGTTGCCACCGGCCGGTCAGATTTTCCTAACCAAGTTAACAATGCTTTGGCTTTTCCTGGAATTTTCCGCGGCGCCCTTGACCACAAAGTGCGTGAAATTACCGACGAAATGAAACTGGCTGCTGCCAAGAAAATTGCGTCATTAGTTAAGAAGCCAACTGCAGAGAATATTATTCCACCAGTGATGATACCTGGTCTGACGAAGGCGGTGGCGAGTGTGATTAAATAATTGTATTTAGGGTAATTTTTTTACAAGATAAAATAAAAAGCGCACTTAACGTGCGCTTAATTTTATGAGTACCAAAGGGTTGATTGGAAATCTTGTCATGGCCAAGATTGTGCAAGTAAGTATAACTGAGCTTTCTAGCCAATCAGTTGGATGATTTGAGTACATGTATAAAACAAACATCAAAATTCCTACATAGCTAAAGAAAATTAAACCGATTACATGTTTTGATTCAATAAATCTATCGATTTTTTTATTGATGATGTTTGGTAGCCATCCTCGTTTTACGATTGCAATAATACTACAAATCACTAGTGAAACGCCAGGCACGACCAGTATTGGGTCTAAAGAAAGGATATAAAACCCCCCTAAGATTAATACATACGTCCCTAATAAAATTCTCGTGATTAATGAGACTGGGTTGATATATTTTTTCATTATGACTCCCTCACAATAAAAGTTAAAGAACAAAAAGAACTGAGGGTGTGAGTATACTTTACGTTAGACATTTATTCAATGGTGATTACCGACGAAATAAAAAAATGGTGTCGCTAGATTGACTAGGAGTATCAAATCTGATAATAGACAGTAATTAAATCAAAAGGTTCTACTTTGTCTCATTCTGCTTGATATGGTATTCTGCCATTGCACAAGTGGTGAGCAATAGAATATAGAAGAAAATAAAAGTAAAATAATGGAGATGTGTCAGAGTGGTCTATCGTGCTTCCTTGCTAAGGAAGTGGGGTTTACGCCCCCGGAGGTTCGAATCCTCTCGTCTCCGCGAGTACAAAATAAACACCTCCGGGTGTTTATTTTGTTCGCGGAAACGAAGCAACATGCTGGGAGCATGTTGCGTAGGGATTCGAAGCCCGATTGAGCTGGATTGAAAGCGAAGCGCATCAATCCAGCCAATTCTTACAATTAGAGTTTGAGCGTAATATGTATTATTTTAGTATAAGAACTTTTCTGTTATACTTTTTATATGTCTACATATACTTGGTACCAAACTTTAGTTAAACCAACATGGGCGCCACCAAGTTGGTTGTTTGGTCCAGTTTGGGGTGTGCTATATATTATTATTGCTGCTTCTTATGGGTATGTTACTTATTTATATTTTAAGGACGTTATCCCATTTTCAGTTTTATTGCCTTTTATTTTAAATTTACTTTTTAACTTTGCTTTTACACCACTGCAATTTGGTTTACAAAATAATTTATTAGCGGCGATAGATATTGTCTTGGTATTAGGAACTCTAATTTGGGCGCTCATTGTTATATACCGGTACTTCCCATTGGTGACTTATGTAAATATTCCTTACTTACTTTGGGTTTTGTTTGCCTCGGTGTTGCAACTTACTATTACTTATTTAAATTGGTAAAAATAATCATTAAAGATGAATAAGTCACTAATGGTTGATGATAAAATGCTAATATTGCACCATGTCATTTACAGATGAAAAACTTCTAGTTTTAGAAACCGTAGATCGTGCCTTTGATATTGGGACGCGCGAGAATTTTATTTTAAATAATTGGTTATTGTTTATAAATTTTATCTTGCTCGGAGTGTTTACGCTCGACGTGGCTGAAAGTTTTAACTATATTCATGCTAGTGAAAATTTTCATAGTTTGATTAGAGATACGGAGATTGTTTTTGGAATGTTGTTTTTGATGGAATTTACACTCCGTTCAGTTTTTGTTTACATTCCAGATAAAAAGTTTTTTTCAACTTATTCAATTATCAATGCTTTAGTCATTATTTCTCTTCTGGCACCGCACTTCATTGGTAACTTAGCAGTATTACGATTATTACAAATATTTAAAATCTATAAAGTTTATTATTTAAATAAAGATAAGAAAAGTTATCATGTAACGAACTGATTGCCTTGCTTGATTGTTTCAGTAGACCAGTTACTAGTAATATTTTATATAATCTTATCCACACAAATCAGTTTTATTTAGACGAATACATGTTAAAAATTAGGTAATAGAGGTCGGCCTTTGGGCCGACCTCTTTGTCCGCCGCACAATTTAAAATTAATCAACCTAAACAATTATGAATATTTCAAAAACAAACGAAAATCACATAGCAACAATAATTATGTCTGTTGCAATGTGCTTTTCATTTTTTGCCATAACAGCTATTTCGGCTCACGCTGAAGAGTCAGAAACTACTGCCACATCTACGACGGAAGTTACTTCTCCAGAGACAACTGATGTTTCTGAAAAAGATAACGTAAAACGTGCTGAAATGAAGAAACAAATTGAATCTCTAAAGGCATTATTGGAACAGCGTAAAGAAGAACTTAAGACAAAAAAAGAAGTTGCAAAAGAAGAGTTTAAGGTTCAGCGTGAAGAAACAAAGGTAGAATTTAAGATCAATAAAGAAGAGTTCATGAGTAGCCTTGAGGGTTTGAATGAAGAGGACAAGCGAGCAAAAATGATGGAGTTTATACAAAATATTAAAGCTATGCTTGCGGAAAGAGGAGTAGAGATTAAGGCTCAGCTCGAAGTTCGTAAAGCAGAATCCAAAGAAGCAAAAGAAGAGTTCAAGGGGAATCAAGAAGAGTTCAAAGCTAGTCTAGAAGGTTTGACTAGAGAAGAAAAATTAGCTGCTATTATAGCGCGAGTAACTGAAATTAAGGCTCAAATTGAAATACACAAAGCGGCAGAAGTAGCCGCGACTGCAGCTGCTAATGCAGCAAGTAGTGCAACTAGTACAGAACCAGCAATTTAATTTTTAAAAAGTAAAAATAAATCAGTCCTCATTGAGGGCTGTTTTTGTTTTTAGTAAGATTTAAAAATGAGAATGTTATCTTTGTATAACTATTTGCTATAATAGCCAACTATGCAAGAAATACCAGAATGTTACTACCGAGTTAGTATTAAAGCCCTGATTCTAAATGAAACTAGAGATAAGTTTTTAATCTGTAAGGAAGAGAGTGGAGTGTGGGAACTTCCGGGAGGAGGGCTTGAATGGGGCGCGACTCCACAAGAAGATTTGCCGCGGGAAATTGCTGAAGAGATGGGACTTGAAACTCTATGGGTGGCTGAACATCCTTCTTATTTCGTCACTCGTAAATCTATCAATAAAGGTATTTGGGTGGCTAATATTTTATATGAAGCTGAAGTTGAGCATTATAATTTTACTCCGTCAGATGAGTGTGTGGAAATAAAATTTGTGAATGAAGGAGACTTGAAGGATTTGAATGTAATCTTGACCGTAACTAAATTAGCGAAAATGTTTAAGCCGGAGAAACATAAGCGATAACATTTTAGGTTCCTTCATATTCTGCAATCGCTTTCATGAATATTTTTCCAAACTTGGTTAGTTTTTTACTGCCAACGCCGTTGATGTTTAAAAATTCATCTTTAGTCTGGGGTTTGTGGAGGGCCATCTCGCGGAGCGATTTGTCGCCGAATATAATATAAGGTGCAACGTTCATACGTTCAGCCTCGTTGGTGCGAACCTGGCGTAACACCTGAAATAAATCCCCGTCGTAGTTACCAGCTTCTACTTGAGTAGAGGAAGTTTTTGTCGGACTAGTTTTTCGAACATTTTTGGTGGGTACTAATGGTGCAAAGGCGACACACTTATCGCAATTGCCACAGTTTGTTTCCGTGTATCTCTCATTAAAATAACCAAGTAAAAACTTACGCCGACAATTGGTCAAGTTTCCGTATGCTACAGTTTGATCCAAGTTGTACTGTACTTGCTCTTTTTCTTTTTCGTCAGAAATCCGACCGATGAAAAAATCGTGTTTAAACTTGTCCGCTAAACTAAAGAGGAGAACGCAACGTGCCGACAAACCATCGCGTCCAGCTCGACCGGTTTCTTGGTAATAACCTTCGATTGATTTTGGTAAGCTGTGGTGAATCACCAGACGAACATCAGGTTTATCAATTCCCATACCAAAGGCAATGGTTGCTACCATAATATGAATGTCATCACGAATGAAACGTTCTTGATTATCGCGGCGCTTGTCAGCGGTTAAGCCAGCATGATAGGTGCCAGCATTGAGTCCTTGCTGACAAAGTTTTTCGGCCAATTGTTCAGTGTCTTTGCGTGAGAAACAATAAATAATGACACTTTCTTGTGGGTAAAGTTCAATCAAAGAAAGAATCGAGAGGAAAGAATCTTTTTTTGGTAAAACTTCGTAGCTTAAATTTTGACGATTAAAGCTAGAGGTAAAAATATGTGGGTGGGGAAGATTGAGTTGTTTTACAATATCAGCCCGCACCTTTTCGGTAGCAGTCGCAGTAAGAGCAATAATTGGAACGTTAGGGAAGTCGTTTCTAAGTAATTTTAGATTACGATACTCGGGACGAAAATCGTGACCCCATTCCGAAATACAATGTGCTTCGTCAATAGCGAATAAACTAATTGGCAAAGTGTGAAGCAGCGCTTTAAAATGTGCGACTGATAAACGCTCTGGGGCAATGTATAAAATTTTCGTTGTGCCATTTTTTAAACTGGCAATGATATCGTCGATTTCTACCGCGGTCAGAGAGCTGTTGATAAAAGCCGCACTAATGCCATTGGCAGTCAATGCGTCTACTTGATCTTTCATTAATGAAATAAGCGGAGAGACAACCACAGTAATGCCAGGCTGGAGTAGGGCTGGTAATTGAAAACACAGCGACTTACCACCACCAGTGGGCATCAAAACTAAACAGTCTTCCTTGGCCATCACTTTTTCAATAATTTCTTTTTGATACGGACGAAATTCGTCGTAACCAAAGTATTTTTTTAGAGTGGTATGCATATAGTGAGAAATACGAAGTTACATTATGGCATGTTACCCAAAGATATGGAATTTTCAGCGTTTAGTATAAAAATATAACCCGAGACATGAAATTGTCTCGGGTTTTTTATTTAGGGATGATAATCATCGTCCCAAGCGATACGATTTTCTTCAGCGTGCAATTTTGCGTCTAATAGAAAATCTTCATCATGAATTTTTTTAAGAAACTTTTTGATGGTCGCTTTTACGGCGCCGGCCTTAGCCATAAAATGAAGAGCTTTATGGTTGCCACAGAGTCGAGCCTCCATAACTTGCAAAGGACATTTTTTCGATTTGAGAACAGTCATACCTAACTTCCTAACAAAGTTTAAGGAACTTTTATTATAGCATAATAAGTAATTATGTACAGGTCATTTTATAGACTAAGAATTTATGGTATAAATGTGTGCACGGAGGATTGGCTGAGTGGTTGAAAGCAGCAGTTTACTAAACTGCCGAACTTTAATCGGTTCCGAGGGTTCGAATCCCTCATCCTCCGCCCGTTAAAAATACCACCAGAAAAGGTGGTTATTTTTTTGGGCGGAGGATGAAGAAACAGTCTAGGAGACTGTTTCGGGGGATTCGAAGCCCGATTGAGCTAGATTGAAAGCGAAGCGTATCAATCTAGCCAATTGGGATACTGGTCGCGTAGAGACCGAAATTCCCTCATCCTCCGCGAGTACAAAAAAGCACTTAGGGTGCATTTTTTGTTCGCGGAGAATGAGGAGGGCAAAGCAATTTGCCTTACGTAGGGATTTTAACCGTCAAAGTGTATCTATTTTTACAATCCAAGCTTCTTAAAAATTAGGTAAAAATCCGACTGGTGATACACTTTTCTTATATGAAAAAACTTGAATCTGAGGTGCTTGAATATCTTAAGGAGCGCCAGTGGGATAATATGCGACCATCGGATATTGCAAAATCAATTTGTATTGAAGCGGCTGAATTATTGGAATTGTTTCAGTGGTCTAGTCTTAGTATTGAGGAAACTAAAGCGGATGAAAAGCTTATGGCAGAACTCAAGAAAGAGTTGGCTGATGTTATCATCTACTCACTTGATATGGCGGTGCTGCTTGGTCTCGATACCAGGGCAATAGTATTGGATAAATTAAATTACGTTAAGGAAAAATATCCAGTTGATAAAATGACTAAGCAGGATAATCCTGAATTTGACGCAGGAGCAGAATACGTTCGTATTAGGGATGAATATAGAAAAAAGTAAACAATAAAACCCGCTCTATATTTTTATGTCTACGCAAAAAGAAACAGCGGAATATATTCTTGAAATGCTGGGGGAGGCGGGGCGGTTTTGGGTGCGAGCGATGTTTGGGGAGTACGCTTTGTATGCGGACGATAAGGTGGTGGCGCTGATTTGTGATGACCAGTTGTATGTAAAAATTTTGCCGGCGAGTGAAGGCTTGTCTGAAGTATGCGAACAAGATGCTCCGTACAAAGGGGCAAAATTGCATTATTTAATAGAAGAAAGTCAGCTGACAAAAATACCTAATTTACCGGATATGCTTTTTGCGATTGCCAATTCATTGCCGGCACCAAAGCCAAAACCAAAGAAGAGACCAAGTATTAATATTTAAAAACCGCACTAGTCATAACTAGTGCGGTTTTTTAAATTACTTTAAGCTCGTCTCGCTCTCGATTTTAATGAAACGCCTCAACGAAGAAATTGCATTCTACTGGCTCATGCTTTTTTACAGCTTCAACTAAACCAGTGCAAGCCACTTCTTGGCCACAGACGTAGACATCGCTATGATTGAAATTTAGGGTTTCGAAGTGGTCTTGTATAAAGCCTTTTTTGTAATCTGGAGTTTGGTCTTCGTGTGGTAGAACGTAATCGACAGTAATGTTTGAATGTTTTTCAGCTAGAGCGTCTAAGAAATCTTTGTGTAATATTTCTTCCACTGATCGGTTACCGGTCATGATGGTAATTGATTCAATGTTTGGTTGAACAGAGAAGTGTTCGGCCAAGGCTTTTACCACGCCAGCTCCGACTCCGAATCCAAAAAGAAAAAGTCGTGAACTATGCATTTTGTCGGCGGTGTTTAATCCGAGTGGTCCCATTAGTTCGACGGGTGTACCGACAATGTCATCGTTCCAAAATAAAGGTGTGACTTGTCCCTTCGGACTGAGGCGGACTGACACGGTGATTTGCAATGGGTTGTTGTCGTTAGAAGAAATAGAGAAGGCTCGACGAAGTGTGACACCATCTCTTTCGATAAATAGATTAACGAAGCAACCAGCCACAAATTCCATTGGCTCAGTTAGTGAAATAGTAATGGCTCGGGCTGATGGACTTAAGTCTGTAACAGCGCTAATAGTTCCATGTAGTTTTTTGATTGGTTTCATAATTTTATTTTTATTAGGCGGCGATTGCTTTTTCTTCACGACGAGCTTGGTTCATTTCATAAGCGAGGGCTGTTAGTAGCGTGACGACGGTTAGGTATATCAACATCAGCATGTCTTGGTAAGTAATCATTAGATAAATCGTGCTGCCATAAAAGTAAACGTAAGAAAGTCTCTGTACGCGTTTCCACCAAGCGCCAAGAATACGTTTAGAGAGATTGTTGGAAGTGATGAGAAGCAGTACGGCTGAGATGTCTGCCAAGTGAGCAAGTAAAGCTAGTTTGTCCAGTGACCAATAGGCTGTGGTGGCTAAACTACTAAAGTATGCGCTGTAATCAATAATTATTTTAGTCATTATAAATGAAACAATAATCGATGCTGAGAATACTCCCATTCCTTTACGAAGAATGACTAATGGTCGGATGACTTTGAGTCCGGGCAGGAGATCGGCTAACGGCCGGATTGTCATGACTAGCAATAAACTAACGTGAGCCAAGGTGTACAAGAGGTTTTGGTTTACTGAGTCAGGCCAAAAGGCGAGTATTGCAGGTAGTACTAAAAGCATGGCAATCGAAATAGCCAGTAATACTGTTTGGGAAATTCTGATAAATGTTAGATATGTTCTCATGAAATATTAGTTAGAGTGGTCCCGTCGGTCTTGGTTAAAAAATACTTGCAGTTGTTAGTGTCGATTATTGTTTTTACTGTTGCTAAATCGCGAACGATAAAAAGTGTGGCGTAAGCTTCGGCGGTGGCTCCGTCGGGGTGAATAATACTGGCAGAAACAATATCGGTGTCAGGATTGTGGATGCCGTCGGAGGCAAGAATGTGATGACGTAAATCAAGACCCTCTTTCCAAATTCTTTTATAAGAACCGCTGGTGGTTAGACTCATGTTAGTTATCGGTAGGGAAGTTTCCTGTTTAGTAATTGGGTTGTAGAGATAAAAGACAAACGGTTTGCTTTCTTCGTCGAGCCCAATAGTGTGTAAATCGCCCCCGATGTTGATTATTAATCCGGTGCAAGCTGGGTAATCGGCTTGTAACTGCTGCGCTAGTTTAGTGGCTAAGTAACCTTTTAGAATACCACCAAAATCTAACTGTTGATTATCTTGGAGAATAACTCGTCTGGTTGCTGGATTCATGACCACAGTAGTAAAGTCGATATTATATGTATTGTTGTCATTTGGAATGATTCCTCCAACCAGTGTTTTGTAATCTCGGTCATAACCTAAACGAGAAATTTGTAACAGAGGATTAAAAGCGCCTTGAGTAATTTTATAAAGTTCAAAACTACGCAGCAAAACGGAAAAAAAATCTTTTGATACATTGGCACTTTTGGCAACATTGAGTTGTGAAAGTTCGCTGGTGGGTAAAAATCTAGAAAATTTTGCTTCGTAATCTGAGATGGTAGAGAAAGCAACTTCAGCCATGGACCTGGCTAAAGCTTCAGTAGGAACAATAAATGACAATGAGACATCAGTCCCCATCATTTTTTTGTTGTAAGAATACTCTTTCATGCTCAGTAGTGTAAATGATTAAGCTGAACTGAAAATGAAGATATTTCTCCACAAGTAGTTGGTTACTTCATTTTCGCTTCAGTTCCGTAGGTTATTATAACGACATTACAGAAATAATAAAAATTAATTTATGACTCAATATGTATGTTTAGAATGTGGCTGGATTTATGATGAAGCCGTTGGTGATTCAGAGCGAGGTATCGCTCCAGGCACCACTTGGGACTCTTTACCAGATGATTTTAAATGCGGAGATTGCGACGTGAAGAAGAGCGACACTCATATGTGGCAAAGACTTGATTAAAAGTCGTTAAAAAAATATGAATAAAGACATTATACCAGTGGTTATAACTTTTGCTTTGATTATTACCACTACGACTCTAGGTTCTGTGAGCTACGCTAAAGACGCCAAGGCAAAGGATTTGGTTGCCCAACGCGAACATGTAGCTTTGATTGAGAAACAAATTCAAGCACAGACAGCGCCAGTGGTTCAGACTGGAAAGACAGCAGAGCAAGTAAAACTAGAAAAACAATTGGCTGCCCAAAGGTTAGTTGACCTCTCTGTTGAACAAGCGGCAGTGGCTGAAAAAGCTAAGTTGGCTGAGCAGGCTGCAACAGCGAATACTGCCGCCGAAAAAGCTGCGGCTCAAGCTGCTATAGAGGCTGAACAAGCGCGGCAATTAGCGGCCCAAAAAGCGGCCGCTCAACAACAAGCTATTCTTGATGCTAAAATCGCTGCAGCCCAAAAAGCCGCTATAGCGGCCGCTCAAGCTAAAGCAGATGCTGCAAAAATAGCCGCTTCTCAAACTCAAACTACAACTATGACCCCAATGAAAGCTAGTCGACAATCAAGAGCGAGCTAAGGCTCGCCCTTTGTTGTGTAAAAAGCGTATACTGAGTTTTGATTAATTTTATTAAAGTTAGAAGAGGTAGAAAACTCCAACAGATGTTGCATGCAAATTCATAAACTTTTTTATTTCTCGGTCCTGCTTAAAGGACTTAATGGCATTGTTGAAACTGTTATTGGTATTTTTGCGTTTTTTATTTCCAAGGCTACTTTACTATCTTGGGTTTATTTTATTACTGCCAAAGAATTGAATGAAGAACCTTCAGATTTTTTGGCTGGATACTTAATAAATTCAGTGCAAAATTATTCTTCCAGTTCACAGTATTTTATCGCAGTATATTTACTAACCCACGGTGTGTTAAAACTATTTCTAGTGGCAAGTTTGTTGCAGCGCCGGCTTTGGGCTTTTCCCACCGCGATAGTCATTTTCTCACTATTTTTTGTGTACCAAGTTTATGAATACTTCCTTCACCCGCAGATATTTTTGATTGTGTTGTCAGTCGTTGATGTTTTTGTAGTCGTCTTAACTTACTATGAGTATCGTTCTATGTTGTTAGATACTAACAAGTCGTTATTTATTAAAGGTTGATTAGAGTTTATGGGATTACTTAAAGACGTTTGTGCTTAAAGGTACCTCCCAGAGGACTAAAAATAGTTTATACTTCAAATATGGAAATCAGTCTCGTCATCCCAGCCTATAATGAAGAAAAATTTATTGGTGCTTGTTTAGATTCGGTAATTAAGAATTCGGCTGGAAAGCTGAAAGAAATAATTGTCGTTGATAATGCTTCGACTGATGCTACGGCTACAATTGCTCGGAGTCGGCTTGGTGTGCGTGTAGTTTATGAGGGAAGGAAAGGTACAGGAAATGCTCGACAGACTGGGGCCGAACAAGCGACAGATGACATTGTTGCATATCTTGATGCCGATTGTTTGGTGCCATTAGGTTGGATAGAAATGATTGAAAAAAGTTTTTTTGATAATCAGGTGGTGTTTCTTAGTGGTCCCTATAAATACTATGAATCCACCCGTTACCCAACTTGGCTATTAAACAGTATTTGGCTAATCTTTGTACCAATTGCATATTGGATAGTTGGCTTTGTTGGAAATGGTGGTAACTGCGTAGTGCGTAAAAGTGCTCTGGAAAAAATTGGTGGTAACGACCGAACGATTGCCTTTTATGGTGATGATACCGACTTGGCTCGGCGGCTGCATCAAGTCGGAAAAACACTTTGGCGAAATAACTTTAATATATTGACGTCAGGACGTAGGTTTGATGAAGAAGGAATTTCATTGTATTTCACATACTTACTTAATTATTGGTGGCCAATCATTTTTCACCGGCCCTTTACTAAAGGTTCACACTTTACTAAATCTCAATCATCGTCTCCTGAAAAAAATAACTGATAACGATTCGACTCCCTAGTAATTATAAAATATGACACTCGATTCACTATTAACATTTTTAGAAAATCATCAAACATTAACTTATGTAATATTATTCTTGGGGTCATTTTTAGAGACTTTAATCGGAGTCTCTTTTTTAGTTTATGGAGAAATTTTCTTTTTAGCGGGTGCAATTTTAGCTGGTTTAGGAGAACTTAATCTTGGATTAGTAATGCTCGCACTTTATAGTGGAGGAATAATCGGTGACCATACAAGTTATTGGATTGGTAGATTTTATGGCGATAGTTTTTATCGCTACCTACAAAACAAACCATTTTTTAAAAGATTCTTTAATGTCGATAACTACAACCGGGGTACTAATTTTTTTAAAAGATTTGGTGGTTGGTCTGTCTTTGTCGGTCGTTTTCTTGGCCCGGTGTCTTGGATTACCCCGTTTTTAGCTGGAGTATTCAGATTGTCATACCTACGCTTTACTCTATTTGATATTCCGGCGGTTGTTTTGGGAATCGGGCAGTTTATCATCGTCGGTTATTTCTTCGGAAAAAGTTATCAGGAGATATTAACAATAACAGGACAATATATGTTTATTATTTTGTTCGTCGGGTCATGCTTATTGGTTGTTTGGTATTATTATCGACGACTATTAAGAAGACTGGATATGACTATTCGACATTCCCTCCTACATTTTTTCTCTGAGTTGAGGAAAGGGAATCGAGCGTTAATTAAAAGAACCTTCTGGACACTCTCAGCAAGTGCGGTAGTGGTAGTAATTTTATATACAGTTACTCTTTTGATAATATTTTTTGTTGAAAATCAACGCCTCAATGGAATCATTGAACCGGATCTGCAAAACACATTTGCTGCCACTGAAGAAGTCATCAGTAGTATTGATTCGACTACTTATTATAAAGACGGTACCAAGGATGTTGGTCCAATTAATGTATTAATCATAACCAACAAACCACTCGCTGAAATTATGCCAGCGGCAGGGTGGATAAGAGGTAAGACATTCATTCGGGACAAGGTAAGCTTTTCTAATTACTTTGAACAAATGGAAGATAATGTTTTTCCGATTTCAGATTTGTATTTTAAAGGGGTGCCGCAAAATTATGCTTATCAATATGTTAGCAGCACTCTATCTGTTAGAGAGCATATTAGAGTTTGGAGCTACGGAACTTTACAGGGAACGCCAATCTATGCTGTATCTGTCTCAAAGGATTTCGGGTTTGATTTTTATCGAAATTTATCTTTCCTAATACCTTTTCATGCTGTTGACCCAGCGGTAGATGCTAGCCGTGAATTGTTTGTGAATAGTATTAATCAGACAAATAAA